>MSHL01000031.1 GCA_001941135.1 Ruminococcus sp. Zagget11 | reverse complement strand
TATTATTTTACCGAAAAAGCGTTGGGTATTTTTTGTGAAATAAACAAAGGCTCTCCGAAAATAATAGTCGCGGACTGTGATGTATTTTCCGTAACTCCGACCTTGCAGGAGCTTGCCGCCGTCTGGCTGAAAATGCCCGCAGCGCCGGTAATAGTTTTTCTTACATACTACCCCTCAAGCTGCAGGGAAAAGCTTGCGGACTTTGTGTACAATAAAAATGTATTCTTTTTGAGAAAGCCGCTTTTTGCGGATGATTTCAGAATGGTGCTTGACAGCTGCGATTTTCCCGTAAGCGATAGTCACGATAAATCAAAATCCGAACGGATTACGCAAAATGAACGCCTTGCGACCTCACTGGTCAGAGGATTTGGAGTTCCCATACATTCAAAGGGCTACAGATATTTAAGGGATGCGGTTTTGATTGTGCTTGAGGATAAAAATATGCTGGACGGAATTACGAAAGAGCTTTACCCTAAAATTGCAAAAATGAGCTGTACCTCGCCCACAAAGGTGGAGCGAGCCATAAGAAATGCAATTGAGCTTGCATGGGAAAAGCAGGACTTTATAAAGAATAATCCCGAACACAAACCCTTTGAGCTGGGAAATTACCGCTTAATCGAAAAGCCCACAAATGCCGAGCCAATCGCCTTAATCAGCGACTATGTGGTTTACGGCTGGGGCGAGGAGGATAATAATTCGGGGGAGAATGTGGGGGAGTGAGTTTTTTGGGGGGAAGTGATTCGGCGAAAATACGCTTTCCAACACATTAGGACTGTTCAGCCTTGCTTCGAGTTTATCTCGCTTATCCCCCTTATTTTACCCCAATCTCTCCGTCACCAATGCAAAGCTCACAGCAGTTAAATTCGGTATGGGAGTCGGCGGGGAGATAGCCGGAAAATGTGCTGCTTGTAATTATATACAGCTCCGAGTCCACGTCAACAGACTTTTTGTTATTGTATATAACAGCATCATAATGTCCCGTCTGCAATGCTTCAGAGTTGTTTATGCAAAGGATATGCGCGCCGTTGACAGCTATTTCCACAGCGCTTTCGTCAGCGAAAGCCTCAATTTCTGTTCCGCTTTCCGAGGAAAATAAAATTCCATCGCCGTTTTCCCAATCGGCTGTAACGAAGCTGTCCGCTTCGTAAAGCACCGATCGGTAAAGCTGTGCCGTGTACTCCGTCTTTTTCGTCAGAATAACCGCATCAACCCGATTAATTCCTATTCCCGAAAGGTATTGCCCCGCCATTTTTGCACAGGAGGACGTGCCGCTGATGTCGATAATCTGCGCCGAGTGACCGTCACTGCACACCAAGGCGCATCCGTTTCCCGAGGACAGAATCTGCACGGTTATCCCCTCTGTGGGGATAATTCTGTACACCGCCACATAAAGGAGAATTACGAACATACAGGCGGCTGTTATTATATGGGAATATAACTTGCTTTTAAGCAAAAGAGATGCAGCCGCAAAGGCGGTAAGTGAGATAATCAGCAAAATCCCCAGCATTGGCAGCTTCAAAGGTATCGCCGCAAAATCAAGCTGTCCCACCCAAAGGGACAGCTTCAGCACGGGGCGGATTATTACACCCGCAATGAGAAAAAACACGGCGCTTATGCCGTTAATCGGGCTGAAAACAAGCCCTATCAGCGAAACCGTCAGAGCAAGCTCCACTAAGGGGGAGAGCAGCAGATTTGTCAGAGGGGCGATTGCCGAAACCTCGTTAAAGCTGAGAACTGCCGCGGGAAATACCGAAATCGAGGCGCAAATACAGGCTATAAGCGATTTTACCGCGGTGGGAAGCCTTTTGTCCTTAAAGAATGTTTGGCTCTCGAATCTTTTTATAAAATCGGGGGCAAGCACGGCAGTGCCGAAAACTCCCGAAAGTGAAAGGAGAAAGCCCGTATTTCTTATGAGATAGGGGGCGGTGATTGTCAGGATAACCGCCGCAATGGCGAGGGAGCTTAGGGAATCGCTTTTTCGTAATAAAATTTGCCCCGAATAAACCAAAACAACCATTATAAAGCCGCGGATCACGGAAATATTCATATCACAGATTATTACAAAGAGCGCCGAAACGCAGCAGACGATCAGTGCCGAAATATTTTTGTTAATACCGACGGCGGTGCAGATAAACAAAGCTATTGCCGCAGCGATTGAAAGGTGCATACCCGAAACGGCGGTTATATGGCCAATTCCCGCACGGTTAAGAAGCTGTTCGGTTTTTGTGTCAAGGCGACTGTACTTGCTGCCGAAAAGCATACCGATAATCAATTCCCCCTCATCGGTGGGAACGGCGCGCCGTACGGTACTCATTACTGTGTCGTGAAGCCCTGAAACAGCGGTGTAAACAGGGTTTTCCGAGGGAGTATAATCGATGATTTCAGCTGAATTTATAAATAAAAAAATGCCCCTTGAGGCATAGTAATCCTTTGTGTTGAAAGAGGGCGTGTTTTCGGGAATGGATATGACTCCCAAAACGGTAATTTTATCACCGCGGTTAAGGGGCAAATCGTCAGCGAAAAAGCTGAACTTGAGTTTTGAACCGTTCACCCTGCCGTAAGCCGTGTAAACGCGGCTGTCACCGCTTTTGGACCCGATTTCATCGACAGTGAGCACGGCGGTGATTTCCTCTCCCGAAAGGCTGTCCGTTAATGAGGAAATTGCTGCCATGTAAATTCCGTAATGGAGCAAGCCTACAGCGGCGGCGCAGACGATGGCGCTGTTCCGTACAAGCGCAGGCTTTACGGCGATAAGGTAAGCAAGTCCCGCGCAAAGCAAGGCTATTCCCGCGCAAACGGCAATTTCAAAGCTGAAAAACGATGCCGCAAAAAGTCCGAATATATACCCGCCGCCGATATATACAGCCTTTCGCACCATTACCATCACACCGTCCCGATCCATTTTCTAACATTTTATCATATCTTCCGACTTTTTTCAAGTAGGGGATTGTGAATTTACTGTTTACGTTTAATGGCTAATGTCAATATCAAAATCGATTCATCTGATTTACTGCAAATTGTTTACTAATATTGATTTCCGCAACCGGTTAAAAATAACACTTTACAAAAGAAGAAACGTGTGATAAAATAAAGGTATGAAAATAATCGAAGGGATGGATAAATAGGTGGAATTGTTTAGAAAATGGTGTGACAGGACATGGCTGTATGCCGTGTATTTTCTTGGAGTGGCGATGGGATGTCTATTAATTTGGAATATTAATTCATGGGAACAGTCACAGAAGCTCGTCTGTATACTGGCTATCATTGTGCCAATGCACATTTTTGAAGAAAATTCGTTTCCTGCGGGCTTTTATTTTATGAATAACTTGGGATTTCACTCCAAAGAACCAACTGTCTATCCGCAAAATATGTGTACAAATATGGTTACGAATTTGGGCGCAGAGATAGTTTTAATTTTAGTGACATTGTCAGTACATAAAATAGAAGTCAGTGCAGTTACACTTGTTGTTTTCTTTGGAATTGGGGAAACAATAAATCATACCAGAAGCGGGATTATGATGTATCAACGTTATCGAGAGAAGGGAAAGCGAACTGTCTATGGTCCGGGAATTGCCACTTCATGGTGCCTTATGATTCCGTTGAGCGTGGCAGGTGTAAAGTGGCTGTCTGTACACCCATTTACTGTAATACAGATTTTAGGCGGAATTGGAATATTTATGGGAATAGCAGTCTGTCTGATCCTATTGCCCTTTGCTATATCAATAAAAGTTAAAAGCGAGCGATTTGCCTTTGAGGATAAGGGATATTTTGAAAAATATGAAAATTAGGGTGATAGAGTACGTAATAAAAGAGTGATTTCTTTTGAAACCACTCTTTTTTTGTTCCTGTTAGATAAATAAGCAGGGCGAATATTTATTTGTGACATTAATCCAATGCTTTGTCAGTACCTTATAAACCACTGTACGAGGTATAAGTATTCATGGTAATTTTCCGATTAATCGATACTAAATCCGTTTGTTTTGGGAAGAAAAATTTCTGAAAAACTCTCTGTAGTTGTAATTCTTGTTGGGCGGGTAGAGGACAGCAAAATCGATAGAATAGAACAAGCGGTCGCTGCTTTTTTCGCGGTAGTTAAAGCTGCGAATTGCATTGTCAAACAGATCCGATACAGTGGCAGCGTCATTTCCATATATACCGCATCCGAAAGCGCCTAAAATTAGATGGCGGTAATTTTGAGATGCTGCAACCGTAAGCATACCCAAAATACGGTTATAAAGCATATCCTCATATTGCTGTTTAGACATTCCCTCCAGTCCCAAACGAACCATAGGTGCAGCACAGCTCATTACGGATATTTGGAACGGTTGGAAAAGGCTTTTCAAAGAAAAATCTTTTACCACTTCAACGTATGGTGAGAGGATAGTCGAATTGGATCCCATTCGACTTTTTAATGCATTATTATAGTCATAATATTTACTTGCATTATCACTTTCCAAAGACAACAAAAGTGAGGTTCGGCGGCAGAGATCTTCTTCCTGCGCGCTTGCGCCCTTTCTGGTCTGACCACCTGCCTGTGATGCACTCGCCAGGTTTAAAACGAGAATTTTCGGTGGGCGTTCACCGTATGCTTCCAAATCCCGATATTTTTGTTGAGCAAGGACAAGGGCGTCTGAATTTTTACAGCTGAAAGCGCAATGAGTGTCTTGTGCTTGTGTTTCAATGCTTTCCGATGAGGATGAATTTTTCGTTCGCAGTGACTCTATATCATTTGGCAGAAATACTTTTGCCTCACACATTTGTTCCGAAGAAAACTGCAATTTTATTTTTTCCCCGGCTTTCTCATAGTAACCCTTTTTTAGAATATTCAATGTATCATCGAGTGCTTCAATATTCTTTTTCCTGCGCATTTCCTTCTGCCGTTCTCTCTCCCGAATTTCTTCCTCGGAAAGGTCTTTATATTCCTCGGCACGCATTTGTGCAGCAAGCTGCTTCAAACGCTCACTTTCGGATGATTCCTTTTTTGTTTTTTAAGTCAGCCATTTTAAATTGACCCCAAAAAGTTA
>MSHL01000030.1 GCA_001941135.1 Ruminococcus sp. Zagget11 | reverse complement strand
AGAACACTTCATTTCGGAGCTTCACGCATATATCGAGTGGTACAATACAAAGCGCATCAAGTTAAAACTGGATGGTATGTCGCCTGTTGAATACAGACATTCAGCTGCATAACAAAAGCGACCAAGATTACTCTTAGTCGCTTTCCATAAATCCTATTTGAAATCTTTGTTTAACTTTTGGGGTCAATTTATTATCCTCAATATGCGTTTCTTACATATAATTTTGGTGTGATTTGCTATGGTAATTACAGATAGGTTTTCAGCTGATCCAAGTAGCGCTGCTCGCTGTCAAGAAATTCTCTTGCAGACCTTACCGCCTGACCGTCCTTCTCGGAGGTACGGTTGATTTCCTTGTTAAGCTCAATTATACCCATATTAGTACCCTGAATAAGCATTTTAGCTATATTTGAGGTGCTGTCGTCCATAGCAAGCTTCATTGCAATCCCTGCCTTTGACATCATCGTTGTGGAAAGCGGCGGCTTTTCGGGAGTAATGCTTTCGCTTTTCAGCTGTTCGGTGGTTTTTTCAGCCTGCTTTTTGTAGCCATCATACTGCCTTACAAGAAGGCTTTTCAGATTATGGTTCGATACGGAGGGAATAATCTTTTCCAAGGCGGTAATTCCCATTTCGGCGTTTTTATATATCCCGTTTTGCAGATTTCTATACTCCATTTGTAATTGCTCCCTTCAATTTATTTACCCGCAATTATTATTATCATTCCAAAATAAAAATATTTGCGGAAATAGCCTTGAAAAAAGATAGACAATATTGTATAATGTAATTTAAGGGTAAATATCTATATAAGGAGTTTTTTATTGAAATGGCTACAAACAATTCAAACGGTGAATATTCACAGCAAAAGCTGATAATCAGGTTTTTAAAGGGCTTGATTTGGTGGCTTATAGGCGCAGCTATCTGCTTTATTTACAGCTTTATGATGCTGGGACTTATGCAAAAATTTATGGTCGCAAAAATCGTTACCGCTGTCTGTGCGGTAATTATTGTAAACGGATTATACTGTAATTATATCTATAACTGTGCTATGGACGACAAAAAGCTTAAAAAGGTTCGTCATGTGGAAACAGATCCTAAAACAGGTATCAAGCTGGCTCTAACTGTTCCCATAATGCAATATGCCTCGTGGATAGTGCTGGTTTTGTCGAAAATCGGTGTAATCGGCGACTTTTTTTCCATATACATATTCATGAATATGTATACCCTCGGTTGGGTTGACCTTTTTACCGAGGAAAGAACCATATCCGCTTTGAGCTGGGGCGGGATAATCGGCTTGCTGTTATTGGCTGTGCTGTCATCCGTCATTATATATCTGACGTATGAGATTACCATAAGAGATATTGATGTGAAAAGAGTTGTTTTTTACAACAGAAAGAAATAAATACTCTATCCGTAAAATTCATCCCTTGATATTATATAATTGCAGCACCATTCGGAGTGAGTGTAAATAAAATTGCATTTCTATCGAGAAATAACCTTAAAAAGACACCGCCGGATAGCTTTTCACAGACCTTTCAGTGACGTGTCTTCGAGCAGAGGAAAAGCTGCGGCGGTGTCCTTAACCTGTCCCTTAGGATTTTGATTGTGGGTGTAAAAAAGTCGGAGGAAAATGAAATGTATTTATATGACGTTATCCCCGAAAACTTATTTTCGGTGCTTGCTTCAAAAAATAAAGCCCTTTATGTTGAAGCACTCTTTGTCCTCCTCGATGCTTTTAAGCAGCATTTGAAAATCCCCAAGGATGAATTGATTTCCATGATTATTTCAAAGTCTGAGGACAGAATTATTAATGCCGATTTTTCCGATGAGGAGCTTCTTGAAAGCGAGCATACCCTTTCGGGAAAGGCTCACTTCTTGGTTCGCAAGCTGAAAAATACGGGTTGGATTATTATAGAAACGGAAAACGATTTTAAGGAATATGTAACTGTTCCAAGCTACAGCTATAGGATTATACAGCTGCTCAGCGACATATCAAACGCAACCGAATCCGAAAACTTTACATTCGTTTATTCCACATACTCGTCATTTAAAATTGCAGATGAAACTCATGATATACGCGAAATGATAACAGCCCTAAATGACGGTGCGGAAAGAACCGAGAAGCTTGTTGAAAGCCTGAAATCGGTTTACCACAGTATTACCTATTATAACCAACTGCTAATAGACACCCTTAATGTGAACAATGTGCTTCATTCTCATTATGACAGGTATCAGGAGGAGATTGTTTCACGGATAATGAGGCCCTTGAAAATCAAAGATTCCGTGCCAAAATACAAGATCCCCATACAGCAAATATTAAAAAAATGGCTCGTTGAGGATGAAACCATTGAAGCACTTGTAGAGTACCTTAAGGCAAATAATGACTCAGATTATGAGGAGTGCAGAAATGAAATTCTGAGAAAGATATATTTTATAATTGAAACCTATGACAGCCTAGAGAAAGATTTTATCAGCGTAATTGACAGAAAAAACCGAAGATATACTCAGGCTACCACCCAAAAAATAGATTATTTGATAAATTCGGATCAAACTGTAAAGGGAAATCTTATTTACCTGCTGAAAAGCCTTTCTTCCGAACGTTCAGAGGAAATTTGTGATAATCTGTCGGATATGTTTGAATTGTACGAACAGACCTATATAGATTGCGAGAGCCTTTATGAAAGGAAACGTGCGGTCAGAAGAAATAAAAATGCAGAGCTGATAATGACCGACGATTTAACCGATTTTAAAGCAAAAGCAAAGGCAATGGCAATGGAGATTATGAACAGCAAATATAGTAAAAGGAATGTTGCTGACTTTGTTGAAAATATCTTGGGTGAAAAAAATGAGGTATCAACGGCGGATTTTGAAATTACGGATGACGATACATACATTTTTACGCTTTTGTCTGTTGTACAGGCCAATGATAGGAATTCATGCTATACAGCGGAAATTATTGGTGATAATATTAAATTGGATAAATATCAGATACCCCATATTCTGTACAAAAGGGTGGTTAAAGAGTGAGCCTCGAATTATTTGAACAAATGACACAAAGGGAAAAGGACGAGTTTTCAAGGATATGCAATATGCTTTTATCGGTAACATATATTCTCAGGGAAAATTCCGAGGGACGCTTATCCGCTGAATTTCGCTTTATTGACAATAACTTTGAATTATTCTCCGACTACCTTGCACCGAGCGGGTGGAGAATACATAAGGATTCGCAATACGGCATAATTTACGTTGAAAATACCGAAGGGTACAATAAGCTTTCCCTTAACAAGCTGACAACAGTAATGCTTATAACTATCAGGATAATTTATGAGGAGGGCCGTACTCAGGTGGGCAGTAAAACAGATATCTGTTCAACGGTAAGCGCACTCTTCGGCAAGATAATCAACGAGTTCTCTATATACCCCAAAAAGCCGTCACAAAAGGAGATAAAGGATTCATTCAGAATTCTTGAGTCCCATAATCTTATAAGAAGACTTGATGAAAGCTACAACGATTTTGAGTGCAGATTTGTTATTCTACCCTCTGTTCTTATAGCTGTACCCAATGATAAGTGCAAGGCAATATGCGATAATTTAAAGGCTGAATCGGAGGATATAAACGATGAAGAAATTGACGAGACTGCTATTGATTAACTGGCACTATTTTGAGAAAGAAATTATCGATTTCGGGAATATAAATTTTCTCACGGGGAAAAATTCGGCGGGAAAATCTACTATAATTGACGCGTTACAGGTTGTGCTTATGGGTGAAACCAGAAGTACTGCCTTTAACCGTGCCGCAGCCGGCAAAAAATCCGACAGGGATTTGAAAAGCTATCTTGTCGGCTCTATGGGTGAGGATATCGAGGGCGGTAAAACAAGTATAAGAGCGGGTAAGGATTTCAGCACATATATAGTCGCAGAATTTCTTGACGATTTTAAGACGGAGTTTTTTTGCCTTGGTGCGGTTTTCGATACCTTTTCCGACGGCGGTGAAATCAGGAAAAGATTTTTTACCTAAAAAGCGGCATCCCGCAATCGGAATTTATCGAGAACGGTAAAACTATGGACAGCCGCAGAATGGTACAGTATTTCAAAGAAAACTATCCCAATAAATATGATACTAAGGATACGGCGGAGGGCTACAAAGAATTACTGCTGGCAAAGCTTAATATTCACGACCGTAAATTTATGACCATGCTGAAAAAGGCTATATCCTTTGAACCTATTACCGATATAGAAAAATTCATTACAGAAAATGTATGCGATATTGAGGACGATATCGATATAACAGCAATGCAGGAAAATATTATATACTATAAGCAGCAGGAGGATATGGCACAAAGCTTTGAAAAAAGACTTGATAAGCTTGAGGGTATATGCAGGGATTATTCAGAGCTCGAAAAGAAACGTGCCCTGCGAAAAATTCAGCAATTTCTCATCGATTACGGCACATATATGGATTATACGGATAAACTGGAAAAGGCTGAATCAGATTTAATTTCCTACAATGATTTTATCAATGAATACAATCAGAAATTGTGCGATGTAAAGAACCATATAGAAGCACTTAAGGCTGAACACGGCCGCCTTTCTACGGAAAAAGAGAAATATTTGTCGGATAATAATTGGGAATGGCTTCATTCCGAGCAAAAGAGCCTTAAATCCGAAATTGAGAAGCATGAAAGAGATCTTGAACGGTTTATCCTTTCTATGAAAGCCCACTCCGTAAAATGGATTCAAAACCTTGAAAAATGTGCTTCGGCAGCTGTAAGCGATGATATACTTTCGGATTTGCAGGCAGTAATATCATGCTTAAAGAGAACAGAAAAATTTGAGGATAATGATTTTGAAAAGCTTTCTGTAGATTATTTCAATAAGATAAGAGAATTATATCTTACTTTGAGAAATGCTCTCGATCCGGTTTTTACAGTGCTTAAAGCCGAATTGGAAAATCTCAAAGTGCAATCCGATGAGCTGAATAAACAGATAAACGAGCTTAAAAAGGGAATAAAGCAATATCCGCCCAAGGCTGAGAGGTTGAAGAAATATATTCACGATGGTTTGAGTGAAAAATACAATCGTGATGTTCCCGTAAGCTTTCTTGCTGATTTAATTGAAGTAACCGATGAAGAATGGCACAATGCCGTCGAGGGTTATCTTAATACACAGCGCATGAATATAATTGTGCCTCCCGAATATTTTATGGATGCCTATTATATTTACAAGAATGCCCGTAAGGCTGAAAATATCCATGAATATGCCATCGTTGATTTGCAGAGGGTTTACGAAAGCAGCAGGGCGTCAAAGGAAAACAGCCTTGCAAAAAAGGTTAAAAGCAATGATAAATATGTGCAGGCATATACGGATTATTTGTTGGGGAATGTTGTTTGCTGCTATGACGAAAGCAGGCTGAGAGATTTTAAAACCTCCGTCACAAGGGATAGTATGCTGTACCACAACTTTGCTGTCAAGCCTCTTAACAGCAACGCTTACGATAATCCTTACATAGGCAGAAATTCAATTGAAAAGCAAATTCGCGCCAAGGAAAGAACATTGAATGAAATCAATGTCGCTATTAGCGAAAAGAAATCGGAGCGTGGAAAAATTGAGCCTGTTTTTTTGGAGGAATGGTTTCTTACGGAAAGCTATATTTCATCTGCTGTTCCTGCGGCATTTTCCGACTATGCCGACAAAAATAAATCAATTCTGAAGCTTAAGGAGGTTGAGGACAAGCTTTCCAAGATAAATTTATTTTGGGTAACTGAAATGGATGAAAAAATTAAAGCAAAAGATAGTGAAATTAAGGCTGAAGAAGAAAATTGCAAGAAAATTGACAGGGATATCTGGGAGTATGAAAGCAAAAGAGATAATACCAAGTCCAATATAATACCCGAACTTAAGGATAATGTACAAAAATCAAAAATAGATATTGATGATAGGTATTCTGAGGACTATTGCAAGCAAACGGGCATTGTACGATATGAAAAAGAGCTTTCGGAATGTAAAGCCCACATCAGAGTAGCCGAGAAATTCGCTTCTCCCATAAAACAGACTGCGACTAAAATAAAAGACTTAGAGGATCAGCTGATGGAAAAGCGCAGTGACTACAATAAAGATGAAAGAACATCCTTCAAGGTTGCCGATGTATCAAACAATGATGAATACGAAAAAAGCTATTTGGAAATCAAGGACTATGAGCTGCCCAAATACAGGGAACAAATCAAATCAGCTAAAGACGAAGCTATGGAGCAATTCAAAAGCGATTTTCTTTTCAAGCTGAGATGCAATATTCTGAGTGCGGAAGAAAAAAATCAATGAGCTTAATAGGGCTTTAAAGCTCGCACAGTTCGGAAATGACACCTACAGCTTTAAGATAGAACCTAATCCGGCTTTACGTGAATATTATGATATGATTATGTCAGATGAGTTGGACAACGGAAACACAGGACTGTTCAGCATTGCTTTTACGGACAAGTACCAAACGGTAATTGACAGCCTGTTTTCTCAGATTACAAGTATCGGAAATGATTCGGGGACTGCGGGGAAAAACGTTGAAATGTTCAGCAAGTATAAAACATATCTGAAATTCTCATTGATTTCCACAGATGCCAACGGGAAAAGAGAGGACCTTTCAAGAACGATTTTCACCAAATCGGGCGGAGAGTCCCAAACTCCGTTTTATATCGCAGTGCTCGCTTCCTTTGCGGAGCTGTATAGAGTAAACGACAGCAGTGATCACGGAAATACGGCGCGTATTGTCATATTTGATGAAGCATTCAATAAAATGGATGGTGAAAGAATAGTTCAAAGTGTACATTTATTGAGAAAATTCGGATTACAGGCTATAGTATGCTCGCCACCCGAAAAGGTAGCCGATATAGCTCCTGTTTCTGATAAAACACTTCTCGTACAGAAAATAGCGGTAGGTAAAATATATAAATCCACCGTTATAGAATGGACAAAGGAAATGAGTGATCTGCTGTGAATTATCAAACAGAAGTGCTGAATAAGCTGCTGGATAAGTACGAAAACCGAACGGAAGGCTCTAACCGCAGAGTTCTTATTATTCCGGATAAAAAAGAAATTTCTGTTCCCGATACAGAAAGTGAGGATTATTACGAATTCAGGAGCAGTATGATCTCCCTTAAAGAAAAAGGATATATTGACTGCGACTGGATACGTAAGGATTATATCATTAACAGCATATGGCTTCAGCTTGATAAGGCAGAAGAAATATATTCACTTTTAAACAGAGAAAGCAGGACTTCAAAGGTTTCCTCCGTAGCGGCAATGATTGACAATGTTATCCCTCAAATTACAACCAAATGGATATATAATTATCTTTCCGACAGCAAAAACGACTTGACTAAGGGTAATAAATTAACGGGAATATGGAAAAAAGAGCCTCAATTCCTAAAGGATTTTCTTAACGCCTTAAAGGGAATTGATAAATTGGAAAATAAAACCGTATCTATGCGATCCTTTAGCGTCAAAATTTACGACAATTCAAAAACCTTTGAAAAAACTATCAAAAATTCGATTATCCCTATAATCAAAAAATATGAACCCGATTTACAATATGCGGAGGAATTGTCCGACAGAGAGGTATTGGCACAGGTTGGTATTATTATGATGTCGGAAATATTCGAGTTTTGCGGGAAAGTAAAAGTCAATTATCATAACGGAATTGTGGATTATTCACCCATAACAAAGGGGGCTTGCATATCAGGCGACAGCATATCGGAAATTACAGGTATAAGCATTTTTGAAACCGATAAAATAATTTTCATTGAAAACAAAACAAATTACACCGAATATTGTCTGAACAATAAATCCGACAATGAATTGGTGGTTTATCACGGCGGATTTTACAGTCCGCAAAGAGGTGAATTTTTTCGGAAGCTTTGTGGGAAAACAGAAATACCCGTTTTCTTTTGGGGCGATATCGATTATGGCGGATTTAAGATGTTCATGCGTTTAAAAAGCAACATCGTCAAGCACCTACTGCCGATGAATATGGATACAGACTGCTATAATCGTTATAAAAATAACGGTTTACCGCGTGACGACAATTACATCAAGGTGCTTCGGACAGTGACAGATGATCCCGACTACGCGTTATTCGGCGGCGTTATCAATGCAATTATAGAAAATAAGGTCACTGTCGAACAGGAAAGCTTTTTGGGCTGACACAATATACGCATACATATCCTTAGTCATATGAAAAAGGCTGTATCACACCTTCGTCGGAAAGGGATACAGCCTTATCTGTTTACTTACATTGCGTGAACCTTGTTTGCGCTGTCGGAATTGCCGTCAACGTCATACTTCTTGTTGCGGCGCTTTTCAAAGAACTTGGGCGCAACTGTGGGGAACATGGCGTATGTGAGGGCATCCTCGTCCTGCTCCATCCACTCCGCACATTCCTTGCGCAGGGAATCAAGCTCCGGCTGAAGAAGATCCGCGGGACGGCACTCTATTGCCTCTTCGCCCTTGAGTATCTTCTTTCGGAATTCGGGGTCAATGGGTGTAGGCGTCTTGCCGTATTTGCCTTGGACAATATCCTTAAATTCCTTTGTTACCATCTTATAGCGTTCACCGTTTATTACATTGAATACAGCCTGTGAACCAACTATCTGTGAGGTAGGAGTAACAAGGGGAACATTTCCCGCATCGGCTCTTACTCTCGGTACCTCCGCCATAACCTCGGTAAGCTTATCCTCCTTGCCTGCCTGTTTAAGCTGTGAAAGCAGATTGGAAAGCATTCCGCCTGGAACCTGATATATAAGCGCATTTGCATCTACCGCAAGCATCTTGGGGTCGAGCAGACCGCTGTCTATGTACTTCTTTCTCAGGGTCATGAAGTAATCTCTGATTTCGGTAAGAAGCTTAAGGTCAAGACCTGTATCATACTCGGTACCCTGCAAAGCAGCAACCATTGACTCGGTAGGCGCGTGAGATGTGCCGTTGGCAAGGGGGGACATAGCGGTATCTATTATATCACAGCCGCTTTCAATGCCCTTTAACAGACACATTGAAGCAAGTCCCGAGGTATAATGGGTATGTATTCCCACGGGGATATTAACTGCCGCCTTTACAGCCTTGGTGATGGACGCCGCTCTGTAAGGAGTAAGCAGTGCAGCCATATCCTTAATGCAGATAGAATCCGCGCCCTCTTCCTCACACTGCCTTGCAAAGTTAGCGTAATACTCATCGGTGAATATTTCACCGGTGGTAAAGGACATGGCAACCTGTGCGTGTGCGCCCTCCTTCTTTGCGGCGGATATTGCGGTTTTAAGGTTTCTTATATCGTTAAGAGCGTCGAATATACGGATTATATCCATACCATTTGCAACGGTTTTCTGCACGAAATATTGCAAAACATCATCGGCATAATGACGATATCCCAGCATATTCTGCCCTCTGAAAAGCATTTGCAGTTTGGTATTGGGCATAGCCTTTCTGATTATACGCAGTCTTTCCCACGGATCTTCGTCAAGGAAACGTATGCAGGTATCAAAGGTTGCGCCGCCCCATACCTCGGCGGAATAAAATCCCACCTTGTCGATAAGCGGCATAATCGGTATCATTTCATCGATAGTCATTCTTGTGGCAAGAAGTGACTGGTGCGCATCCCTGAGGACGGTTTCGGTAATTTTAATTTTTCCCATTTCAAGGACTCCTTTTATGCAATTGTTGCAATAATATCATCAGAGTTTACGGTATCACCCTTCTTACATCCCAGAGAGGTGATTTTTCCTGCGGCTGTAGCCACAATCTCGTTCTCCATTTTAAGGGCTTCAAGGATAACGAGAACCTGTCCCACGGTAACTGTATCACCGACATTTACCTTTACATCAAGGATATTTCCGGGCATAGGCGCTTTTACTGCAGTACCCTCGCCGACAGCTGCCTTGGCAGGTGCGGACGGAGCGGCAGGAGCAGGGGCAGCGGCTTTAGGTGCGGCAGCAGGTGCAGCAGGTGCTGTGCCCACGCCAACCTCCTCCACTGCGACGTCATAGGTCTTACCGTTTACGGTTATGTTATATCTTTTCATATCAAAAACACCTTTCGTATTATAAAATTCGGAACAATACGCTAATATCAATATCGGCAGTGATTTTATTAAGGAAGTGCTGATTAATGCGTCAGCAATCGTTTCCAACCCTCGAAAAGCCCTTACTGAGAGGGTTGAGAAACGATTTAATCAGCGGTTCCTTAATCCTCCGATCTAAATTCCCTATTTATTACATCGGCATATTACTGTGCTTTTTCGGGACGGTTGTATGGGGACGCTTGCCCGCGGTCATTTCCATTGCGGAAATCAATGAAGCTCTGATCTGCTCGGGAGCGATAACCTCATCAACAGCACCATTCCCTGCAGCGGCAAAAGCGGAAAATTCGTTCTTCTCATACTTCTCTGCAAGAGCCTGTCTTGCGGCAGCCGTATCCTCAACACCCTTTAAGCTGTCATGGCTGAGAAATTCAGCAGCGGCAGACGGACTGATCGGGGCAATAACGGCATTAGGCAGCGCATAAACCGCATCCGCGTTTACATTAGGCCCCGCAAAGGCAACAAAGGCAGCACCGTAAGCCTTACCGGTGATAACAGCTATCTTTGTGCAGGTAGCCTCGGCATATGCAGCGGAAATTCTTGCGGCACTCTTAACAGCGCCTACACCTGCCAACTTCCACCCCTCGGTGTCCACAAGGGTTATAACGGGAAGCGAGAAGGAATCGCATATTCTTATAAATCTTGCAAGCTTTGAACAATCATCTTCGGAGAGAGTACCGTTCTGCACAGCGGCAATTCCGACCGACATACCGCCAACAGTACAAAGCGCTGTATAAGCGCCTGTTCCGAAATCGGGGCATATCTCCAACAAGCTGTCCGCATCGGCTATTCCCGCGGGGGAAGCATATTCCGTACTGTTGGAAACAGCAAAGTCAAATTCAGGTGCGGGAGTAAGGTTATTCTGAGGCATAAGTGTAAGGTATTTTCTGACTGCCTCAAAAGCAGAAGCATCATCGGATGTACAAAGAGAAACTGCGCCGTTTGCCGCAGCGGCTTCCGCACTGTCATTATCGGGATTTACCGTCATATAAAGCTTCGCATCGGAGGTCATAACGGAAAAATCAGCACCTGCGGCAATTACTGCCATAGATCCTGCGCAAACTCCCGCAATTACAGAAGCTGTGGGAACAACTCCCGACAAATTACCCATATGGGCAAGTATTTTGCTGTAGCCGCAAAGAGCTGCCGCACCGTCCTCGACAAATGCGCCGCATGAATCATATATTCCCACAACGGGAACGCCGTTTCTTTCGGCAAGCTCGTAAAGCTTGCATATTTTGTCAACATGAGCCTTTCCTACAGCTCCGCTCTGCACCTCCGGATTTTGTGAAAAAGCATAAACGGGAGAACCGTTTATGTAACCGTATGCGGTAATAACCGCAGCGGCAGCAGCGCCCTCCATGCGAGCAGAGCCTATTTCCGTGTATGCTCCGTCGTCAAAAAGAGCTGCCAGCCGTTTTCCGGCAATAAGAACATCTGTCATCAAATATTCCTCCATTCCGAACGGCATTACATAAGTAAGCCGCACAAATTATAATAGTCGTATTACCGCATATGCCGAATCGACTATATAAGCATAATCACAAATGGGCTTATATCATCCCATTCCCATTCATTATACTACAATTCAGCCAAAGTTACAAGTAAAATCCTCATTTTTTTTGTAAAGAAACATTGTTTTTACATTTTCGTAAAACAAAATATAAAATAATGAATATACTATTTAGGTGAGCATTATCACTTGTCAAGTACGAGTGTTAGCACTCCCGCAATTAATCTGTTAGCATTCAATTTGAACGAGTGCTAATTTTCATCTGATTTTCACAAAAACAGTACATATCTATCACAAATAAGGGGTATTATATAATCACAGGAAAGAAATAAGAAAGCGGCAAGGAGTTGATACCAATGAATATTAATATCGGGTGGTCTTCCCGTTAAAAACCGTAAACATCATCATTCCGGCTGAAAAGCCGTACAATAAAATAAAGATTACAGGAGGAAAATATTATGTATGCTTTAACACCATTCGCAAGAGGATTTTTTAACGCTTTTGATGACCTTGACGATGCTTTTTTAAGCAGCGCATCAGCAACAGCCAATTGCAGAGTTGATATAAGGGAAAAGGATAACGGATATGTTATCGATGCCGAATTGCCCGGCTTTAACAAGGAGGATATTACCCTTGATATAAACGGTGACTGCCTTACCATAAAGGCTAAACACACCGCAAATAACGACAAGCAGGACGAAAACGGCAAGTATATCCGCCGCGAGCGTTCGGTATGCTCCTATGAAAGAAGCTTTGATATTTCCGAAATAGATGCCGACAAGATAACAGCGGCTTACAATAACGGAATACTTTCACTGGATATGCCCAAAAAGCAAGCTGTTCAGCCCGCATCAAGACGGCTGCAGATTAACTGATAATCACAGTTGAATTTGCCCTCCACATTTCTTCCTTTATATATACAGGGATTGCCCACATTAAAGTGCGCAGTCCCCATTTTTGACTGAATATATAACTATTTTGATCAGTACCGCTCCAAAACCTGAACAGCCTCCATAACTATCCCCGATGCACGATCTATGCAAGCCAAAAGCCTCTCGCTATCGGTGCTGTTAGCCATTTCCACAGCCTGTCTGACGGTTTCCCTGCCTATATCAACCTGTGTACGGTAAATATCGCCAAGCTGATGAACGGCAAATTCGCCAAAGCCCTTATAGCAATCCTTGAGATCCTTGATAGTGCTGTTCCTTATATCATCATAGTTTTCAAGGGTACAATCTATTATTTCCGTCTGACGATCCTTTTTCAGAATACTGCTGAAAAAGGGTATCGTAGTTGCGGGGAATCCCATTTCCGTATCTACGCCCTGTGCCGCGGCGGCTCTTACCTTATCGGCGGAAAATGTATTCACGTTTACCGCTTCACTGCACGACAGCCGCGAGGGGGAAAGATTTTCTATTCCCAGCTTACCGAAAATACCGCTGCCTATTCCGTCAATAATTTCGTTAAGTCTGGACTGGTGTATTTCTATGCAGCGTCTGTACGCCTCGCCTACCTTATCCATGAGGAATGAATAGAAGTGACGTTCAACATCCTCCTCGTTTGCAGTGGTGCGGCAGCCGAGTATATCCTCACGCAGCTTGGAAAAGAATCCATACATCCAATGCTCCGCCTCCTGCATCATTTCCATGATACTAAGGTTGATTTTGGGCTTTTGCGATTCAAGTGCCGCGGAAAGCTCTGTACATTGCTTTTCAAAATCCGAGGAAATCGATTCAAGCTTTTGCTTGTCAAGCTTAACCATATCGGAAATCATGTCAAGTCTGCTCATTGTGTCGTTAAGCATCAGCTTGAGCATTGACAATACACGCTGTGTACGGATAGTATCCTTTTGAACAATGACCTCCCTTGAAAGAGCCAGTTCAAATTTAAGAAACTCATTCTCGTAATAGTCCTGAAATCCCTTTATATCGGGGCGATTAAAGCCTATCTTACGCCTGTATTCATCAATTCCGCTTATTCCGTACACCTCTGCATTGGGTATAAGCAGTGAGCATTTGTCCTTTATCCTGCCTACTACCTTTTCGATATCCTCCATGCTGTTCATTGCATCTATCATATTCACAAGCACAAATACCTTGCTGAAATTCAGCGGCACGATATGCTCCGCGATAAAATACTGCTCCGACTCGGAAAAGGGCGAAAGTGCACTTGCAACATATATTACCGCATCAGCCTTGATAAGGAAATCCTTTACTTGCTGATCAAGATCGTCCAAATCGGAAAGACCCGGCGTATCAACTATCTGTATTTCCTTGAGAAGAGGCGCATCGCTGCGTACATCTATGTATTCAAGCTCACCCGGAAAGAAATCAAGCAGCTCCAAAAGCCTTGCCCTTGAAAGATCATCCTTGGTAATATTTACTCTCTTGCCATTTTTGAGAACAGCCTCTACGGAGGGTGTTTCACCGTATGAAATCCTGTTTATGGTAAAGGTTTCCGGGGCAACATTGACAGGTGCAATGGATTTTCCCAAAATTGCATTGATTACAGTGCTTTTTCCGCGCTTAAAATCACCGATAACCATAAGTGAAAAAGGCTCGCTTATCTTTTCGCTTATAGCTTCATCCCAGTGGGACATTCTCTTGAATGTATCCTCGCCAAGTACAGCGGAAAGCTCGGGATCATCGGACAGCTTTTTAAGCTGTGCCCGCACAAAGGCTATATTCTTTTCGGCATCGTCATATCTTAAATCCATGGCTATCCCTCCCGTCATGAATAGCTTCCGTCCGCTCCGGCTATAATGTCGCAGCGAATTTCAAGAGACTGCTTATTTCCGACATGACCCTCATGACTTGAAAAATCGGGTCGCCATATGTAAAGAACCTCGCAGGCAATAAACTCCATACCCGCAACAACTCTCCTCTCATCGGCGGATACCTCGTCACCGAGAACCAAATCTCTTACGGGGATTATATGCAGTGCTTCACATAGTCGGCGAACAGCCTGTTCGTCAAAGTCCTTGTTGACATTTCCAAAGGAATCAGGTATTCCTCTGCGGCGCACTCCCGCATAAACGGACGTAAAATCCGACGGATTGTCAAGGCAGATAATTCCTGCCCTGTCTGCGGTAACGTCACCTAAAAGCAGCCACTTATTAAGGCTGTAATTAAGCTCTCTTACACCGCTCTTGGCATCCTCGGGATTATCCGCTACATCTCCCCTGCTGATTCCGGGATATGTAAAGGCATAATTGAAAGCGGTATGACAGTTCTGCAGTCTGCCGCACTCACAGCCAATAAGGTAGCAAAGCTCATCGTGAGTACATTCCTCGGCAATATCAGCCGTCATAACTACACATGGCTCAACGCCATCTCCGGCAAGGGACATAATTTCAGGGGTATCTCCCGCCTTTCTTACAAGTATGACGGGAATACTTATCTGCAGTCTTTCGCTGCATTTCTTTGCCGCCTCATATGCTTTGGCATATTGCAGTGAACCGGCGCTGTCGCTGCTCTGAAAATAACGCTTTACCCTGTTTGGCATATCGTTTGACACTATCCCCTTGTAAAGCCTCGACCAACCCGAAAAACCGGCTATTTTCTGCCTCATGGCAAAATCGGCATCAAAGGCATAGTCAAGAGTTCCGCCAACGATATGATCCTGATAGGAACGGGTATGAGCATTCAGATAGTCATTAAAGGACGTATTTATTTCAAGGAGCGGATTATTATCCGCATGGAAATCAGTCATTTGAAACCTCCGAATCAATGGCAATACAATGCAGGATTGCCTTTTTCTGCTTATTCATCATAATTCATTTCATCCGCAAGGGTTTTGTGCAGATTATATGTATCAGCCAATACACTGCCCACATATTCGGCAATATTTTGCAGCCTGATTTTTTCATTTTCCGACATGGTTTTCTTATTGACCTTTATCTCGTTCAAATTATCAAGCGTTTTCTGTGTATCTTTCAGGATAATTTCCGTTTCTTCCTCAACCTGATTTTTAAGTCCCTCAAAGGATCTGTAAACCTGCTGACGAACCGACTCACTGAAGTCGGAATTTATCCGCATTTCGTGGAACTGTTTTTTAACATTATTCTTGAAATTCAGCTTATACTTGTCAATTCTCTCCTGAACGAGGAATTTATCTACGGCGAATTTTCCTGTGAATGTACCTGCAAAGCCCGCAAGCGCCATTATACACAGTCCCGCTGCCGAAATGAACACACCGCCTGCGGCAATGCTGACAAACAGGAAGGATGCGGCAAGCCATGTGGTAAGTCCCGTGACACCGCCGAGAATAGCGCCCTTAACCCCCGCTTCTCTGAATCCCACGAAAACTCCGCCTATTCCGCCGGTACCTATAATCGAGCCTATTACCGTATCGGCAGCGCCGCCATTGTTATTAGCCTTTGCGGGAACGGCAAACATTTCCTGAATACGGTTAATGGATGCGTAAAATTCCTCCTCAAAGGACTGCAAGCGGACAGCCTCCTCCGACAGACCCACGTTAATATCATTCTGAATCTGCTCACAGATGATCTGCGCAGTATTTTCGATTTCTTCCTTAATCTTGGTGGTAAGCCTTTCCGAAACCAGCCTCAGCTTATCCTTTTTCAAGTCGTCCGCACACATCTGATAGTCGTCAATAACCTTCAGAGCCGCCTCCTCGATATTGGTCCAATATCCGTCAAGGATAGGCTGCAGCTCCTCATAAACCTTATTTGCGGAATTGTTGATACGAACAAATTCCTCTCTCTTTTTGGTGCGTATGCCCTCAATTTCCTCGATAGCAAGCTGATATTTATCCATAAATTCGTCCGTTTCCATAACAAGTGCGTTTTCATGGAGAACGATTGAATTTATAATTTCGGAGCCTGCGCTCATTATCTTATTGGCAAGTGTTTGCAGGGTAATAGATCCCCGCTCCTTGGTAAGCATGGTTTCAAGGACATTTTCAAACTTGGGGAAATTACTTTCCTCCAGCATAGCAGCATCGTTATTCTCCTTTGCCATGAGCGCTTTCTTGGCATAAACGCCTATAACTCTGGGCTTTCCTATTTTACGCTTATAAACGTCAAATTCCTTGGAGTTTTCACCCATTACTCTCTTTGCCTTATCCATTACATAGCTGCCTATACGCTTTTCCACGGTTTCAACGATTCTGTCCTCGTCCTCTTTGGAGAAAGTGCCGAAGCAGTTTACCGCAAATATAATACGTCCCAAGTCACTGGTAAGCATTTTATTTTCCAAAAACTCCTTTTCAAACTGTGAAAAGGGCGAATTTGCGCTGATAACGAAAACCGCCGCATCAATCTCGGGAAGAATTGACATGGTAACGTTGGTCATCTGTTCATCATCGTTAAGACCGGGAGTGTCTATAATATCCACATGGTTCTTACAAAATTCGGTGTCGTAATAAACTGTTGCTTCCTTTACGGTCTGCGCCTTTTTTTCCGACTCGTAGGACAGCTTTGTTACATAGTCCTGCAAATGCTCGATATCCACTTTTTCGGAGCTGCCGTTTTTATACTCAACCATAACATAAGGCTCTTTGCTGTAGGTTACTCTGTTGAGTGTGGCAGTAGCGGGCAGAACGTCCGCCGGAAGAACCTCCTGACCGAGAATAGCGTTAATAAGCGTACTTTTGCCTCGCTTAAATTCGCCGACAATAGCCACTTCAAAATGCTCGTTCTCCACCTTTTCAACCACATCACCTATAGATTTTGCGGTGTTGTCAAGGCTGAGGGAAACGCTGTATTCTTGAAGCTGACGAAGCGACTCCAGCAGCTCATCCACTGTTTCCCTATAAGAGGCGTAGCTTGAGTAATCATAAATTGCCTGTTCCATTTCATACCTCCTAAAAAGCGTGTGCATATTTTGCTTATATGCATGAAAAATCTATGTAATATACGATAAAACACAAAAACACAATATATACAATATTATATCATATTTTTATCGATAACGTCAAGACAACATGAACGTAAAAACAGAAAAATAATGCCATATTTTTTGTGCATTTTATACAGTAAAAGCAAGAATTGTAAACCTTTTATTGTCACTCATCTTAGGTTGGCGGGGTTAAGTGCATATTTTATACTGTATCTTCATAACCAGTATTCTTGTAACGTGTTCGTCCAGCATTTCATCGGTGATAGTTCCGTCATCATAGGCGGCGGAAAGCTCGCTGTACGCAGATTTATAATCGCTTACGCATATCATGTCCGCACCTGCGGTAACAGCCGCAACGGAAGCAGGAGCTTCTCCCCCGTAATTTGCTGCGGCCTCCATGCTCAAATCATCGGTTATGGCAACGCCGTTAAAGCCCACTTGGTTTCTCAAAAGGCTGTATATCTCCGGTGCAAGAGATGCGGGAAGCTCGGCATTTATCTGACTATATACATTATGGCTCACCATAACGGCAGGCTGCATATTCTCGGAAACAGCTATTCCTGCAGAAAAAGGTACAACGTCACTGGAGAGTATCTCCGACAGCAAACGATCATCCTGCGCATAGCCCGTATGGGTATCCGTGCTGCTGCCGTATCCGGGAAAATGCTTAAGACATGACGCTACACCTACGCTGTTCGCCGCCTCCACTATCGACGTTATTGCCGCCGCCGTTGTTTCGGCATCCTGCCCCACTGTACGGTCGTAAATATATGCACTTGTATCATCGGTAATATCGCATACGGGGGCAAGGTTAAGATTTATTCCAAGGCTTTTTAAAAGCTCCGATTTCTCCTCGCTGTCAACCGCCAAAAGCTCGCTGCCGCCCCTTTGGTACAATACCTGCGGCGATGAAAAGGGTTCGGAGCAATACTGTTCCCAACAGCTTATCCGTACAACGCTGCCGCCCTCTTCGTCCACAGCGATAAACGGAGTTACCTTTGCCGCACTCTTGACCTCATCGGTTTCAGCCTTGACAGATTCTGCAGTACCGTACTGAAAATCCTCTGCGTACATGGTATATCCCCCAAGCTGATATTCACTCATAACCTCCGCCGCATTGTCGGGATATCTTGCAAGGATAAGCTGTGCCAGCTTTTCCTCCACGGTCATCTCCGAAAGGATTTTTGCCGCCTTTTCAGCGGTTCTGTCAACCTTTTCCGCCTCGGTCTGAACGGTTTCTTCCGTTTCTGCAATTACCACAGTGGTCACCGATTGATCCACAGTTCCCAAGGCAAGCTTGTTTTTCCCGATATTGGAATCATTTTCGATAAATTCGCTGACCGCACTGCACCCCGAAAGCATTACGGCACAAAGCGTCAGAGCCGTTACAGCGGCAGTTCTTTTCATTACTCTTTTCATTATTCAAGCTCCCTGCAATTACTCAAAATGTGGTATTCTGCGTAAAGGCAAAGCCAAGTATGGTAAGCTCCTTATCCTCGCTTCCCTCGGCAGGATAAATTTCTATCTCCATATCGTCATGCACACCCTGATACTTGATAATCTGCTCCGCATATGCCTCGCCCCAGCCGTCACTTTGATTTGCGCTGATTGTGGTAAGGCGGTCGCCGTCAAGATACACCTCAAAGCTGTCCATTTTATCGCTGTTATTTCTTCTTATTATCATGAAAATGCTGTTGGCGCTGACCTTCAGCTTCAAAGGCTCCTGTCCCTCGCCGCTGTATTTCCAGCTTGTAGGAAATCCCGATGTTCCCGATGAAACAGCATTGAACGAACCCGTACTGATAATCTCTATTCCGTCTACAGAACCGTTTTCAAGGATTTCGGGGGTAATCATTTCCGCGTTTTCATAGGGTATTCCGTAAATGCCGCCTTGACGAACGGTAAAGCTGCCGCTGTCCTCTGCCGCATCCTCCTGCGCCCACATATACGCTATGCACTCCGCCACAACCTGATGACCGTATGTGTTGGGATGGGATTCATCATCGGAATATTCCTCCCACGTAAGACGACCCTCGTCAAGCTCCGGCGTAAGGGCATCAGCCATACTTACAACTGGGAGATCGTAAAATTCCGCTATGTTAATCATATATTCCTGCGCGGTATAGCCGTTTTTAAGTCTGTTGCAGATAATCACAATGGCTGGTTCATTGTCCTGCTCCAGTATGGTTTTTACCATAGATTCGTAGGACTGCTGTGTGATAGTGTCCTGACCGTCGTTTACGGCAAACTCAATAAATGCCACATCAGGCTCATAGGAAAGCACATCTCTGTCAAGACGCAGATTGCCAAGGATAGAGGGTGTTCCGCTTAGACCCGCATTGACATATTGCACATTATCCCCTGTCCCGTATGTTTCCGCAAAATCCGCATAGGAAAGGTACGCATAGCAGGTTTCCGCCGTTGCGCCCACGCCCTCGGTAATAGAGCCGCCTATATAGGCAATAGTTGTTTCCTCGCCTGAACGTGCCTGTTCGAGCTTTTCCTTAAGTCTGTGGGTATTGCCAATCCTATTAAGTGATCTTGCCACCATAGCAGCATAAAATTCCTCATCTGTTTGGGGTTCTGCCGTTGTTGCTTCCGTTTCCTCCAAAGAAGTGGCTTCAATAGCCGCAGCTTCATCGCTTTCGGTAGATGAAGCGGTATCGGAGCAGCCCGTGAACGCCGCCGCAAGCATAGCCGCCGCAAGAAATACGGATGAAAAGCGTTTTAATTTCTTCATATAATCAGTTCCTTTCCCGAACAATTAAACGGAGTATTGTTTTGCTTTATTATACCACAATTTACTCGGTATGTCAACGATAATCGTGAAAAGTAAAAGGATCGGACACAGAATCCGATCCCGATAAGCAAAATATGCTTTTATATACGACAGGTATAATTATTTTATTTTTCCCCTCCTGCTTTCTTAGGGGAAACAATTATCATATATACAGCCACAGCGGAAATTACCAGGCAAACTCCCGTCCCCGTAAATATGGTCATTGTCCTGAAAAAATCACCGTCGCTTCCAAATTGCAGGATCATAGCTATTTCCAGCGAAAGCAGGGAAATCATTGCCGAAACAAAGCCTATGACATTGGAAACGGATAATACCATGCGGTGAAAGGCAATAACATTTTTTACTGCGACCGCAACCCGATAGAATGTATATGCCGCCACGGCGTACACCAGATATCCCGCATAATGTGCGCCGCCGCTCTCCTTAACCGCTGTAACCACCATTCCGGTCAATATTAAATTCATCAGCAGCAGGGAAATGCCGCAGATACGGTATTTTTCCCGTGTTGTCCATCCCTTTCCCTTTCGTCCGTGTACATCAAACAGCAATATCAGCCGCATAAGCATGAGAAATATATTGTATACGCCGACAGTCACAAACCAAAAGGAATGATAGTACAGTCCGCATATTATCTCCCAAAATGCGTACAGCAAATTAAAAGCCGGCAATCCATACAATGAAATCACGGCTTTTATTCGACTGTTTGTAATTAAATCACGGATATGCTGTACATCTGATCTCTTGATAAAATCACCGCCTGATAATCTTTATCATAATTTCCGCTATTCTCTCCACGGACTCGGTGCAGTCCAATTTAATCCACTGTTTAATTATCCCTATAAGACCATCTATATAAAAGGACATCATATATTCCCTCTCGTCGTCGGGAACACCGTACCTCTCCAGTATCGGGCTTATGATGTTTGTAAAAAGCAAGTCATAAGCACTGCCAGCAGCCATTATCTCCGGCTTTGTGACCGTAACCTTAAAGGCGGTTTTATTAGTCTTTATGTAGGAAAGATAAGGAATAAGATATTTTGGGGTAATAAGAAAAAGCTGCTCTAAGGGCGCTGTCTTTATCACTCTGATAAAATTCGTTGCGCTTTCATCGTAGGAATTTAAGAACTGCTCCCGCATACTTATACATTCAAGCAGCAAATCGCCTATCGTTTCATAATGCAGATAGAAGGTGGAGCGATTGACACCCGCCCTTTTGCAAATCTCCTTTACCGTGATATACTCAAAATTCTTTTCCTCAAGCAGTGCAAGAAACGCCTCGTCCATTCTTGCGGCAGTATTAAAGTATTTGCTCTCGGCTTTAGTCATCCGCCCACCTCATTTGTAAGTATCGGGAAATCTGTGATTATGGGTTACTCGCCGCTGATTTGCCTTGCAAGCTCCATAATCTCATATGCATACTTTTTCTTGCCGTTTTCACGAATCTTTTTGTACAAAGGATAATTAACCGATACAAGAATAAGTCCCAAAATACCGATAATTATCCCCATCACCATGCTTGCCCTTGTGGACAGACCTATTATCTGCATGGAAAGGCACATTCCCACGCCCACAATAAGCGCGCCGATTATTCCGAAGGTATAGCCGAAAATATTGGCAGGCATCTTTGCCTTCCTGTCAAGCTTTTGCAGTGCCACTACCTTTGAGGTATCCTTTGGGGCATATTCGTTGGCAAGAGATTGTGCATAAATCTTATCTGTGTTCATTCCAATGAACCTCCTTTGTTTGTTATGCTTTTATTATATAGAATTTTCATTGGAAAAGGAACAACACAAATTCAAAAAAGTGTCGTTTTTAAGGAATATGTATATGCTCTGCCCTTTTTTCCCGTTCGCTCCAGTATTCCTCCCCGATACAACAGACCCACCGCCGCGGATGCGTACTCGCTGCTCATGTATTTTGCCGCATCAACTGCTGTAAAATCGGTTTCATATATACACGGCAGCAGCTTCGCCCAATCGCGGGGAGATGCTATTTCCGTTATCCCCATGAGCCTTGTAGGCACTCTGTCGTAAACCGACAGTCTTCCCCCTCGGCGGGGCTTTTTACCCAGTGCGGCTGCGGAAATGCGAATTTCATCGACCTCAAGACTGACTATGTCTATGGACAGCCTTTCCGACAAAAGAAACTCGCTTATGGGAAAAAGCTCCCGAAAAATTTTCTCAGGAGCATCGTGTATCGGTGATTTGCGCCGACGGAGAACTTCGCCTGTTTCTCCGTCAACGTTTACCATGATTTTCGTGGTATATATAGGGTAAACAATCGTCACATGGGCAGCATTCAGAAAAGCACTTAGCTTTTGGGAAAGGTTTCCGAACCTTCCCGTCTGTATCTCCACAATGCCCTTTTCTCCGACAATATCGGCAATATAGCCGCCTATACTCTGTTCCTGACTGTCCGTATACGGCTCATAGTAGTTTTTCAGCACCGCATGAACCGTTCCCTCGCTGACCGTGCCTATGCCGGATATAAGCCGCTGTCCCGTCTTTACCCTTTCGCACGCCTCAGCAAATCGCATTTCATCAACGAACATCAGTCACCGACAGCCTCCATCATAGCGGATATAATTTCGGGATAGCGCCACTCAAAGGTCTTTCTCTCGAAAAGTCCGAAATTCTCGCCATTTCCCACAAATGCGTTATTATCCCACCAAATGCAGGGAACGCCTATTTCCGTTGCCTTAGTTACATAATAGGACGCACAAGCCGCTCTTTCCTCGGTATTAAAGCGGTTTCTCGTACCGAACTCGCCGATAATAACAGCCGTTCCGTTATCGATAAAGCGCTCCTTAAGCTTGAGCATAAGCTCGTCAATATCCTGTGTATCGGACGTATTATCCACACTCCATGTATCAACGCCATCGTCCGCAAGGGCAAAGCTGTAGGGAAGGTATGCGTGTACCGATACTATCACCTTGTCGTCATCGGGAAGAACGAAATCATCAAGCACCGTGTCAAGGGTAGATGCAGCATATGTGGGTACCATAAGGTGACGGAGGGTATTATTTCCGCCGGTTGCCCTTACCGCCGCCACGAAAGCCGCATTAAGGTTATTGATAACCTCTCTTGCCTCTGCATCGCCGCCGTTCCACTCTGCGGGGTGACCCTTAAGGCGTGGCTCGTTCATGCCCTCAAAAAGAAGATGCTCGTCATAGCCGCTGAAATACTCGGCAATCTGTGTCCACAGTGCCGTAATCATCTCCGTAGCCTGAGCCTCGTTGTCCTTTGTGGGAGAATGCCATTCCTCGTGGTGCATATTGAGGATAACGAACATATCGTTCTCAATGCCGTAATTCACTACCTCCTTAACCCTTGCAAGCCAATCCTCACGAATGGTATAATCGGGCGCTTCTCCGAATTTTCCCTCCCAGGTAACGGGTATTCTAAGCACGTTAAAGCCTTGGCTCTTGACCTGATCTATCATAGCCTTTGTGGTAACGGGATTACCCCATGCGGTTTCCCATGTTTCCACAGACTCGTCACCGCTTGGGTCGGTAATGGTTGAATCCAGTGTATTTCCCAAATTCCAACCGATTTTCATTTCACTGATAAGCTCCATTGAGGTTATATCCCTGATTTCCGAAACTGTCTGAACCTCCGTTTCGGTTTCGGAAGCGGCTGTTTCATCGGCTTCGGTTGCCGTATCCGTACTTCCGCAGGCGGTAAGGCAGCTAAGCATCACAGCCGATGCGGAAATGGCAGCTAAAATTTTCTTTAGTTTCAACATAACAAACTCCTTTTTTCAAATTCCGCCGCAGCGGGTAATCGGTATTTTCTTAAACCGAGCGGCAGTTAATTACCCCTTTAACTGTCAAAATAATTATACCCCATATTTTTTCCTTTGTCAATAACGCCTGCATTTTTAACTCAATCGATTAATACTGTAAAAGGGCCGTCATTAAGCAGGCTTACCTTCATATCCGCGCCAAAAATCCCCTTTTCCACAACAAGTCCGTGACCTTTTAGGCACTCGCAAAAGTAATCGTACATCTCGCAAGCCATATCAGGCGGCGCTGCGCCCAAAAAATTCGGTCTGTTGCCATGGGAACAATCGGCGTACAGCGTAAATTGGGAAACAGCCAGTATGCTGCCCCCAACATCCTTCACAGATAAATTGATTTTGTCGTTTTCATCGGAAAAGATACGCAAAGCGGATATTTTTTTCGCAATCCGCTCCGCTTCCGCTCTTGTATCTGTAGGCGCTATTCCCACAAGCAGAAGATAGCCCTTTCCTATGCTGCCCACAGCAGCTCCGTCAACACCTACCTGTGCGTTTAAAACCCTTTGTATAACAACTCTCATCATTATCCTCCGCTTTTTTCCAAAACAAAGATAATCACCCTGTGCGCCTTATAATAATCTATATAGCTTATCTGTCCCACAAAATTTATATCCGCGGCAATTCGGTCAATATCGGAGATACCGTTTTCATCGGCTTTTTTCAGCCACTCTGTGGTCTGTAGGTAAAGATTTGAGGAGTCGAGCTTGAGCATAAAATATTTTTCACCCGCATCCATACATTCGCGGCAACTCTCCTCGATTATTTCAAGCGCTTCATCATAGGTGGATGCATATCTGTTTTCTGCAACGAAATAGCTGTAATTATTACTGTCGGCAGTCGGCGGCTCACAGAACCTCGTGCTTATGGTTCGGTTATTCTTAATAACATCGTCATCGACCAAAAAATATTGATACAGCACAATATCGGGATATAACTCCGCCAGCGTGTCATCGGGCTTATCCCAGCTTACATCAACATGATACCAGCAGCCGTCGTCAAGCTTTACCATATTCCACATATGGTCAACGTCCGTATAGCCCGTAACTATCATATTTTCAATTCCCGCACGATTGCACAGATAGGAAAATGCTTTTGCATAGCCCTCGCAAAGAGCCTCGCCTGTCACCATTGCGCCGTATATGGTGTCGGCATAAGGCGCAACGGTAGAGGTTTCACAGTTAAGCACAAGCCAGTCGTGAAATATTTTCAGCTTCTCATAATCGGTCATATTTTCATCTATGCTCTCAAATATTTCATCGCCCACCTTTTCAACCTCACTCAGCATAATATTTGTATCCCGTATGGAATACTTATATGTGAAATCCATTTCAAAGGTCTGTTCCTCGGAACTAAATTCGCCAATCTGCCTGTCGCTTATGGAGATAAGCCAAAGCTGTTCACAGCGTACTGTTTCAAGCACATCCACAAACTCGGTGGCGCTTATTGTGAGAGGCATATACATTGAATCCTCAAAGCCGCTCATTGCGGTTGCCACATCGTTGTAAACATCCGTATGCCTTGTATCATACTCGAGGGATGCATATTTCGTTTCCATGTAATCGGGAATAACCAGCCTGTCGGAGGGAATTTCATCATCAATCGAGGAAGTGGTTTCCTCTCCGACGGTCATATCCGCCGTGACGGAGGTACCGTTGGAAATAACCGTAAGCTGCGCTTCATCGGGATCGGAGCTGTCGCTGCAGCCCGAAAGCGTCATTACCGCAAATGATAAAATGCAAGCTGAAAGCACTCTTATTTTATTTAACACGCCCTCGGAATCCAACGATATTCCCTCCTTTGAAAACGCATTTGCCATTTACCGTTTATACCTGATAATCCAGATAAATTCTTATCACATACGTATCGCTGTTATTGTTGTGTACCACTGTATCGATAACAAAACTGTTTTCGGCATAAAGCAAAACCGCGCGGAGCAATGCAACGATATTTTCGGAAGAATCGGAAAAAAGCCTTTGTGTGATATCATTAAAAGAATCCAAATCCGTACATTGGAACTGAACTGTAGAGTCATTGACTGCCGCCGCTTTCAATACTTCATCGGTGATAACGGCAACAGCGCTGTCGTAGCTGTCGGCAATAAGTCCATTGTAGCTGTAATATTGATATTTGGTGCCATTGGCAGTCGGAACGCTGTAGTCGTAATCCTCAACGGTACGCAGCTGTCTTATTCTTTCATCGGTCAGACCGAAATAATCATATCTCACCGAATCGGGATTGGCAACGCGATCGGGATCATCCCATGTAAGATCTATATGGTACCATTCTCCGTCCATTTCTACCATATTCCACATATGTGACTCATTGGCATATCCGAGAACCACCAGGGAATTTATACCTGCCTCACTGCAAAGGTAGGTAAAGCTTCTTGCATATCCCTGACAAAGCGCTTTTTCGTCTACAAGACATCCGTAGACCGTGTTCATACGCTTGTTATCGCTGCTGTAGGTACAGCTTTGTATAACGGTATCATGAATAAACTTCACAATTTCATAATCGCTCATAGAGGAATTAAGCTGTGACAGAATATCGTTCATTCTTTCCTCAAGCTCCATATTCATAGTTTGAACCGTAAAGAAAGAAAAATCATAATCAAACTTCATTACAAATATATTCCCCGATGCATACTGTGAATACTGTATTGTGGGAGAAATATAATATAATCTGTACTCATCGTTGTAAATTGTCTGATACACGCTGTGTATATCATCAAATGTAACCCCATCGCTGTCGTCAAAGGTCACGGATTCCTCATAGTCCAGCATAGCTGCCGCAAGGCGATCATAAAGCTGCTGCTGCTCGATTGTCAGCTGATAATAGCTGTATGGGTGTGAAATAACCGTTTTACCTGTATAAGCCGATACTCTGCCGTCCTCAAGAAGGTCGCTCGTGCCCACATGAAAATTCTCATCGCGCACTGCCGCGGTTTCTGCTGCCGACAGTGCCGTTGTTTCCTCATCGGCGGATATATCCGTTTCAACCATAGCCTGCATAGCCGTTGACACGGATACTTCAGCCTCTGTTAGCGCTTCTGTCGGGATATCCTGCACCTCTGACACTATCTCTTGAAATTGCTCCGATTCGGAGGCTTCCGTAAATGTTTCCGTAGACTCGGCGGAAACAACACTTTCGGTATACTGCATTTGGTAAGTGTCATGCACCGATTCGGTTAAGTCGGCGGAGGTGACAGTGGTTTGTTCCTCAACCTCCGAAACAGCGGCAACGGTCCGTGACGCAGAAGCTTCGGAAAATTCCGAAGCGGTGGTGACTGCTGCCGTTTCTGTTGACAAAGCATCGGTTTCAATCGGCTCATTAACATTATTATCACAGGCGGAAAGAAAAATCAATGCAGCAGCCGCAAGTAATCTTCCGATATTCTTTCGCATATATCCTCCGCTTGAAAAATTACTCTTCATAAACCATAGAAACATGGATTATAAGCAGGTCGTCATCAAGACGCCATACATATTTTCCTGTCTGAACCTTTTTATCGCTGTAGTCATTTGCGGCAGCAAGAACGGTTTTTATACCGCCACCGTCAAAAAGCTTATACACAGCATTTTCATATGCCTTTTGATCGGTGAAACGCACCGCAGCTTCCTTTTTTCCCTCCGAAACCGCCCGAATGGCGGCTGACAGCAGCATACCTACTCCCTCGTCGGCATCGGATGTGCTTAATCCCTCACGTTCGTAATAATTCTCGGCAGAGCTGCACTCAGGGCAAGAAAAATAGGTGCTGTCTATAATATGTGTACGTCCGATAATATCCGAATCGCACACAAGAAAGTAAAAATGCCTTAGGAAATCGGGATCCGCCGTTGACAGGATAGGATCGTCCCATGTACAGTCCACATGATACCACTCTCCGTCAAGCAGAACCACGTTCCATGCATGGAGATCTCCCTCGGAATTGGTTCCTGTCGCAACAAAGCAATCAATCCCCGCAAGCATACAAAGATAGTCATAGGAAAAAGCATACCCCTCACACTGGGCATATCCGTCCACAAGGGCACCGTATATAGTGTTGCCGTAATCCGTTTCCTTGCTGAATGTACAATTGGTCACTAAATAATCGTGAAAGGTCTTTAGCTTTTCGTAATCGTCGGTATTTTCGTCAAAAGAGGAAAAAATACTGTCGATAACCCTGTCGATTTCCTGCTGCATCCGCTCCGCTTCATCAGCCGTAAAACGATAGTCAAGGTAAAGGACGTCGCTTTCCTCGCCTGCACGATAAAACAGGCTGTTAAGCCAGAACTGACTTTCCTCCTGCTGATACACCGCAATAAAAAGCTTCCGCATTACCTCGGAATCAATTTTCTGCGGAAATACCGCTGTTGGGGAAAAGCTATCCACGGCATCCTTGATACAATCATACCACGACTTCTCCTCATCGCTGAGCTGACTGTATATGTATCTGCTGTTATCAAAATCCGTAAAGAAATGATTCTTCCGAATTTTACCGCCGCTCGCTCAAATAAACGGTTAAGGATTCCACCTGCGAAAAATGCACCGTCAAAATAAATGTGAAACCCTTTAACCGACAATTCCTTATTGATGCAATTCCTGAAAGCTGTCGTCCTTATTGGCTTATCTTCGGTTGTGACGCACCTTTCATACATCAGTCATTACCTCACGTTTAGTAAACAAGTCCGAGCTCTATTATCAACAGGTTAGCATCACAGTTGGAGGTAACCTTTGTAACGGATGAGTTTTCAGACTTAATCCAGTTGGCATATTCGGAAAGATTTGCGGTTATTTCATCATATATTTCCTGTGATGTAACACGAATTTCCGCAACCCTTACCTTATTTTCGGCAGACTCCTTCATAGCCGCCTTGATAGCCGCATCGGCATCATCAACGTTGTCGTAGAGCTTGCCCTCAACATTAAAGTAATTATATTCCTCGGAGGTACATGTGGGCGGTGTGAAATAGGTAAGCTCCGTGCCGCCGATCTTTTGGTTCACATTAAAATGAGAAATACTGTGAATCCATGAATCGGGTACAAGGAAATAATTGTATCGCAGGTTGGTCTTATCCTCAACAGAGAGTATGGGGTCGTCCCATGTGGTATCTACGTTATACCAATTGCCGTCAAGCTTGACGCAGTTCCATGCATGGGTTTCATTGGATTCATTGGTTCCTGTGACAACTACGCACTCTATTCCCGCCATGTCGCAAAGATACATCATAGCCTTTGCATATCCCTCACACTGAATAGAGCCTGTTACAAGCGCGCCGTAAATTGTCTGCTTCTCTGCGCCCTCGTCTATAACATCAACGAGTGAAAAGGTATTATTAAGTACTATATAATCATGGAAGTATTTGAGCGTTTCGTACTCTGTCATACCGTTAACCGCAGAAAGTATACTGCTGACAGTTTCATCTATCTGAGCCTGTCTTTCCGCAATAATGCTCTCATCGGTTTCCCAATAATACACATGTCCGACCTTTACCCTTGCGGAGGAAATCCAGAAAAGCTCCGGCTCCTGCATACAAACGCAGCCGTATGCTCTTGTCCACATTTCCGTTGTAACGGTATCGTCAACCTCAACCTTAAGCTTCAAGCTGTTTGCAGCATTGAGAATTTTAACATACAGCTCCTTTTCCGCATCGGAAAGCTGATTGTAGGCATATCTGTCTGTGTAGTCAATGTTATATTCGGTCATAACCTGAACGGTACTTGTAGTGTCAGCGCCGTTCTGAGCATCCTGTATCATCTGTACGATTTCGTCATGATTATCGGGAAGAGTGGCCTCCGTAGCGGCCTCTGTTACAGCATTGCCCTCGGCATCGGTCACCTGCGATACGTCAATTCCAAGCTGTGCGGCAGGGTCTTCAAAGGATGTAGCGGCAGTACTGTCGCCCTCTCCCTGAGGCTCTGTTCCGTCGGTGATAACGCTGATTTCCGCATCATCCCCTGCATCGTCATCCTTACCTCCACAGGCTGTAAGGGTCATGCCAAGCATAATAACGGCAGAAAGCAGCGCTATACTTTTTTTAATATTCATTATACATTAAATTCCTTTCTTTGCAGCTTGCACGGCTGCCCACACTTGCATCCATTCGCTGAATACCGCATAAGTGGGCGCACCGCACATTAAATCTTAATTATACTTGATGTCATAGTGTACTACAAGCACACCGCTCTGATTACTGGTCTGTCTTGAAAGACCGGATACGGAATCGGACTTTGACTTGCAGTATTTCTGGAATGTAACCGCATATGTATCGCTGAGCAGCTCATCCCATATTGCGGAGGATGTTACTCTTATTTCAGCGATATTGGAACCTGACGCAATAGCAGAATCAAACTCGGCATAGAGCGCTGCGGCAGCTTCCTCGGTAGTGCTGTAGGTCTTGTTGTTGACAGTAAAGTAGTTTGCGCTTTCCTTTGTACAGCTGGGAGGATCAAAAAGCTTTATGGCTGTTCCGCTGCTGCGGAAAGCGGTATTTACATTATAGTGAGTTATATTGTGAATCCATGAGTCGGGGACAAGGAAAAATTCATACTGGATATAGTTGGAATTATAGCTGTTGGAGGGATCTCCCCATGTAGCGTCCAAATTGTACCAGCCGTTCTCACAGTAAACAACGTTCCATGCATGAGAGCCGCTGCTTGAATTAGTACCGATTATAACCATACAATCTATTCCCGCAAGTCCGCAAAGGTACTCAACGGTTTTTGCATAGCCGGCACACTGAAGTCCCCCACCGCAAACGCCATTATAAATGGATGTGTTATAGCCCTGCTCGGACATATTAAATTCTGCGCCCTTTATTATGGAATCATATATAACCTTAAGCTTTGAATATGTACCGGAATATGCATTGGCTTTGGAAATAATCGCAGAAGCCGCAGTGTCTATCTCCGCCTGCATCGAAGCAATCTCATCCCTGTCCGTGGTCTTATAGCTGAGAGTAAGGAAATTACTGCTTGCGGAAACGGTTCCGCCCATCCAGAAAAGCTCCGGCTCGGCATTATACACGATGGTATAAACCTTATATACATCATCTGAGGTCATGCCGCTCGGTGCCGTTACGGTCTGGTCAAGGGTTCTTACCGCGTATACTATATCATCATACAGCTGCTGCTCTGTTGCATTAAGCTGCTGATAAGCATACTTTGATGAGGACTGTACCGTATAGCTGGGTGTCAGGATAGGATCTCCGCTTTTGTTTGAAGAAGAACCGCCTGAACTTGCAGATGCAGTTGTTGTGGCAGCTGCAGCGGTATCGGCGGTGGTTGCTGCGGTAGTCGCCTCTGTCGTTGCCGCTGTGGTAACGGGCGGTGTATCGGAAAGATAGTCGGAATGAATGAATGCACCGGTATCCAGCTTATAATACTCCGTATCGGTAACGGCAACAACCGTTACACTGTCACCGACAAAATACTGTGATACGGGAGTAGAGCCTACAATTGCATTTACTCTCGAATAGCAGTTTTCGGTTACATACATGGTAGCGGACATGGACGTTTCCGACCATGTAGCAGCGGTCGTGGTTTCAGCTGCGGAAGATACAGTTGCCGATGTCGCCGCTGTTTCCGTAGTTTCCTCGGTTTCGGCAGTGGTTTGAGTGGTCGTAACGGTGGTTTCCGCCTCGGTTGTTGTAGCCTCCGTTGTGGTCACGCTGTCCAGTGTGGGCATTGTGTTGGCAGTATCACTGTCTGCGCTGGAGCAGGCAGTTGCGGTTATCGAAACAGCCATTATCACAGCCAATAGCAGACTAACCCTCTTCTTCATCTTCTTCATCTTTATTATTCTCCCTTTCGTTATTATCATCGCTGCTGTCCTTTTCAAGAACAGCCTTGATTTTTACAATTCGCATATCCTCAACCAAAAGCAGTGTAAACACCGCATTTTTGTATTTTATCGAACGTTCTCCGTCCTCCTCGGGAAGCTGACCCATAAGATCGGTGATAAATCCGCCCATAGTGTCGTAATCGCTGTCATCCGGAAGTGAAAAGCCCAGCTGCTCCGCCGCCTCGGCGGGATCGGCATTTCCGCTTATGATATAAGTGTCATCGGATATTTTCGTTATTTCATCTTCCTCGTTGTCATATTCATCCTGAATATTACCGACTATCGCCTCAACAAGATCCTCCATTGTAACCACTCCGGCAGTCCCGCCGTATTCGTCAACAACAATCGCCATCTGAATTTTTTCCGAAGTAAACTGTTTAAAAATATCATCGCACATACTTGTTGACGGTACAAATTCGGCATCTCTCATGAAGCCCTTCACAGACACACCTTCACCGGTTTCCATACCGATAAGACAAAGCAGATCCTTTACGAAAACAATACCGACGATGTGATCCGCATTTCCCTCATATACGGGTATTCTGGAAAAGCCGCTGTTTATCGCGGAATAAACCACCTCCGAAACGTCTGCATCCGCACTCACGCAGACCATATCGGTTCTGTGAGTCATAACCTCTCCCACAGCAAGCGCGTGAAACTCAAACACATTATTGATCATTTCACGCTCTGATTCCTCAATGGCACCCGTTTCATTGCCGGCATCCACCATCAGCATAATTTCTTCCTCGGTCACGGTATCCTTGGCATCCGTTTGGGATATACCGGTAACAGCCGCCGAAAACGAGGTTAATACGGACGAAAGAGCCGTTACGGGGAAAGTTAGCAGCATCATCAGCCTGACCGCATATACGCAGCCTACAGCAAACGCATCACAGTCACGGCTAAGAGCAATTCTGTGCGGAATCGAGTCGCCCAACGCGCTGAGAACAACTATGGTTAAGTACATCACCACTACGGCAGCAGCAAGCCTTGACAGTCCTGCGGAAAGTCCCAAACGGCAAAAAAGCTCCGTTACCCGTGCGCCGTAGGCATAAACCGTAAGAAATGCGGAAACCACGGACGATACGGTTCTCTCTGCGGAAAACGCAGCTCGCAGGGCTGACGGCTTTTGAAGCAGCCGAAACAGCAGACCCTTACGTCCCTTTTTGTTTTCATAGCCACGAACCTTGCTGTCGGAAATTTCCGTAACCGATGTTGCACACACGGTAAAAAACGCACGCAGCAAAACCATAAGCAATAAAATCAGGCTTAGAGATAAAATATGACTACTCCCGTCAGAATCCATAACTGACTTCCTTCCAAAGGCAAATTTTAACAGCAACATTGTATCGACATTAGATACATCACAAATTATACACCAATTTTTTTCGCTTGTCAACAATCTTATCAAATAATCTTGTTAGATATTCTTAGCCTTTATTCGTATAAGTTGACCTATATAATGTGAAAATTAACCTCTGTTTCTACTTTTGCTTGACATTTCAGGGTGTTCATGGTATAATTGCACTAAGGAATCGCTGATTAAATCGTTTCTCAGCCCTCTCAGTAAAGGCTTTTCGAGGGTTGGAAACGATTGCTAACGCATTAATCAGCACTTCCTTAATCAATGAAAGGGGTTTTTCTCATGACCTTTGAAGAAAATTTTGAAGCTCTTAAAAGCATATTCACAAAAGCTGATCCTAAGGCTCTTGACGGTGATTTGGCTATCCAAATCAATCTGACCGGCGAGGGTGAGGGAAGAATGTATGCAGCTGTGAAGAACGGCGTTCTCTCTGTTGAGCCTTACGAGTATTACGACAGAGATGTCGCACTTACCTGTGATTCCAAGAATTTCATCAGCATTGCCGAGGGAAAGCTTGATCCCGTTCAGGCATATATGACAGGAAAGCTTAAGGTTGACGGCGATATCGGAAAAGCCCTCAAGCTTAAGGTGTTCACAAAGAAATGATTTTCACCGACAATAGAATTTCGGCTGTGGTCAGGAGTGCCGCCGTTTATGCGGCTGCACTCTTTTCCGTTGTGTTTTTATGTTCATGCTCCGATGCCGAGCAAGCCTCCGTTGCCGAGGATTACACCAAAACGATTGTTATTGAGTCGGAAGCGGCAACATCCGCATCAACCGCGGCAGCCGCTTCGGAAACGACTGCCGCCGAAGTTGAAATTGAACCCGAAAACGGATGTTATACCGTCACATTTACAGCGCTGGGTGATAATCTTATACATTCCTCAATCTACAAGCAGGCTGCAAGACGGGCAAAGGAAAACGGTCTTACCGAAACACGATACGATTTCAGCTATGCCTACAGCGATGCGGAGGATTTGTTTAATTCCGCCGATATTACCATACTCAATCAAGAAACCCTTATCTGCAACGACATTTATGAGCCGTCCACATATCCCTTTTTCAATTCCCCCACAGAGCTTGGTCTGTATATGGCGGAGTTGGGAGTGGATGTATTTACCATAGCCAATAATCATACCTTGGACAAGGGAACGGACGGCCTTTCCGCCTGTCTGGATTTTTACGATGAAAACAATCTTGTTCGTGTCGGCGCATACAGGGACGCCGAGGACAGAAGCAATATAAGGACTATCGATTCAAATGGCGTTACGGTTTCGTTCCTCGCTTACACCGAATACCTTAACGGTCTTTCGCTGCCCGAGGGCTCTCCTTTGGAAATAGGTATGGCTTTTGAAACCGAGGTAATGATTGAGGAAATACAAAGGGCAAAGGAAATTTCCGATATATGTATAGTATCGCTTCACTGGGGCGTTGAAGATTCGGATGTCATTTCAGACAGCCAGCGCGCCCTTGCCGCACAGTTGGGTGAAGCGGGCGCCGATGTGATAATAGGAAATCATCCTCATGTGCTGCGCAGCATTGAGCTTATGGAGCTTAGTGACGGACGGCAGCTTCTGTGCGCATATTCCCTGGGAAATCTTATTTCCGCGCAAAGTGTGGGAAAAAACCTTATAGGCGGGACACTGGATTTTTCCGTGACGGTTTATCCCGATGGCAGCGGGCGTACCGAAATATCGGATATCAAATTTAATCCCCTTGTTACGCATTATGAGGGCAGCTATTCCAACGTGCGCCTGTACAGGCTTGAGAACTATACCGAGGAGCTTGCCGTCGCGCACGGTGTAAACAGGAAATCGGAATTCGGATACGATTACATATATGATTATCTGGAAGGCCACGGATTGATGGAAACGCCCGATACCGATCCACCCGACGGCAAATAATATGCCCGTAAAGCAAAAGACTGTATCGAATGCCTAAAGCATATCGATACAGTCTTTTCTGGAGGCGCCACCCGGATTTGAACCGGGGATCAAGGTGTTGCAGACCTACGCCTTACCACTTGGCTATAGCGCCTCAAGTTAACCACACGACAGCGCCGCTTATTAAAAGCGTATCCTGTCGCATAGGAATGGAGCGGATTACGAGGCTCGAACTCGCTACCTCCACCTTGGCAAGGTGGCACTCTACCGGATGAGCTAAATCCGCATATGGCGACCTGAATGGGGCTCGAACCCACGACCTCCGCCGTGACAGGGCGGCGTTCTAACCAACTGAACTACCAGGCCTTTGGTGGAAACTATAGGGCTCGAACCTATGACCCTCTGCTTGTAAGGCAGATGCTCTCCCAGCTGAGCTAAGCTTCCACATTGCAAATCCGAAACGCAACCTATAAAACAGTGTCGTGTCAGGCAACTATTATATTATACACCGAGAAAATCGATTTGTCAATACCTTTTTGAAAAAAATTTTTATTTTTTAGTGAAAATAATGTTCCAATATTTAGCGTTTGGCGTAAAAGTGAGGGATAAATGCCGTTCACGTTTACGCTTTAAAGAAATTATCCCATAAAGCAGACAGTGACACTTCAGCAATAACCCCCGCCGCAAAGACTAAGGCACAGTTATTGCGACGGGGATAATCAATCTTACTCAACTATTTGATACGTCCTCAATAAATCCACAAATCTCTCGACACATTCAAATACTACTATGTCAGGCTGTTCTTCATCGATCATATATGGTTCATAGTATTCCTTATGATAATAACACATTCGTTGAACTGTACTCCACAGCCATAGTAAGCAAGATAAGCAATTAACTGCAGCAGACACTCAATTTTTTTCAAAAATATCGCAAAAAGCCCTTGACAAATTGCGTTTCTTATGCTATAATGATCACAACACCGAGAAAGTCGGTGTAAGCTTACCGAGAAAAGTATACTAAATCGGTATAATTAAAATTTCTTGCGCCGCTTGTCACTTTTGAAATTTCAGTGCAATTGTAAATTTTTTTAAAAGTTTTGCACAACTGCACAAAAAACCGATTTTTATTGATTAAAAAAATTACGTTTTTACCGAAAAATCTTGACAAATTCAGCGGAATATTGTATCATACTATTGGTAGCGTATGCAGTATGGCTCTTAACACAGCGTTAGGCTTTCATGCATTGCGCACCCAATATGCTGATAAATACTTCGTGTAGCACCACAAAGTGTTTACGACTTGCCGTCGCTGCCACAAGCAGCATGGAAATATGAAGGAGGAAATTTTAAATGAATCAGATGCCACAGGAATGGGAAGGCTTCGTCGGAGGTCACTGGACAAAGGAAATCAATGTAAGGGATTTCATCCAGAGAAACTATACTCCCTATGACGGAGACAGCAGCTTCCTTGCAGATCCTACCGAGGCCACAAAGACCCTTTGGGCAAAGGTAATGGATCTTGCTAAACAGGAAAGAGAAGCAGGCGGTGTCCTGGATATGGATACTAAGGTTGTATCCTCTCTCGTTTCCCACGGAGCAGGTTATATCGAAAAGGATCTGGAGCAGATTGTAGGTCTTCAGACAGATAAGCCCTTCAAGAGAGCACTTATGCCCTACGGCGGACTGCGTATGGCTGAAAAGGCTTGTTCCGATAACGGCTATACCATAGATCCCGAAATCAAGCACATTTTTACCGAATACCGCAAAACTCACAATGCAGGCGTATTTGATGTATATACCCCTGAAATGAGAGCTGCAAGAACCGCACATATCCTCACCGGTCTTCCCGATGCATACGGAAGAGGAAGAATAATCGGCGACTATAGACGTGTAGCTCTTTACGGTGTTGACAGACTTATTGAGGACAAGAAAGCACAAAAGGCTTTCTATACCTGTCCTATGACCGAGGAGAAGATCCGCGCAAGAGAGGAAATGGCAGAGCAGATCAGAGCCCTTGAAAACCTCAAGAAGATGGCTGAAATCTACGGTTGCGATATTTCCAAGCCCGCTTCTACCGCCAAGGAAGCCGTTCAGGCTACATACTTTGGCTATCTGGGCGCTGTTAAGGATCAGAACGGTGCGGCTATGTCACTGGGTCGTACTTCCACTTTCCTCGATATCTACTTTGAGAGAGATCTCAAGAAGGGTATCCTCACCGAAACCGAGGCACAGGAAATTATTGACCACTTCATCATGAAGCTACGTCTTGTAAGATTTGCAAGAACACCCGAATACAACTCACTGTTCTCCGGCGACCCACAGTGGGTAACAGAGTCCCTGGGCGGTATGGGTATCGACGGCAGACACATGGTTACAAAGAACTCCTTCCGTTATCTGCACACCCTCGAAAACCTCGGCACTTCTCCCGAACCTAACATGACCGTCCTTTGGTCCACAAGACTTCCTCAAGGCTGGAAGGAATACTGCGCTAAGATTTCCATCACCACATCCTCTATCCAGTATGAGAATGACGACCTTATGAGAGTAACTCACGGTGATGATTACGCTATCGCTTGCTGCGTATCCTCTATGAGAGTCGGCAAGGAAATGCAGTTCTTCGGCGCAAGAGCTAACCTCGCTAAGTGCCTGCTCTACGCTATAAACGGCGGCGTCGATGAGATAAGCGGTGTTCAGGTTGCTGCTAAGTACAGACCTATCACCTCCGAATATCTCGATTACGATGAGGTCATGGAGAGATATGACGACATGATGACTTGGCTTGCCGAGCTTTATGTAAATACCCTTAACATCATTCACTATATGCATGATAAGTACTGCTATGAAAGCCTCCAGATGGCTCTTCATGACAGAGAGGTAAAGAGGTATTTTGCTACCGGTATCGCAGGTATATCCGTTGTTGCCGATTCTCTCTCGGCTATCAAGTACGCTAAGGTTAAGCCTATCAGAAATGAAGCAGGCATAGCTGTTGACTACGAGATTGAGGGTGACTTCCCCAAATATGGTAACGATGACGACCGTGTAGATGAAATTGCAGAGGATATTCTTAACCGCTTTATGGATAAGATTCGTCAGCAGCACACCTACAGAGGCGGCGTTCCCACAACCTCTATCCTTACTATTACTTCAAACGTTGTATACGGTAAAAAGACAGGTACTACACCTGACGGCAGAAAGCAGGGCGTGCCTCTTGCTCCCGGCGCTAACCCGATGCACGGAAGAGATACTCACGGTGCTACCGCTTCCCTCTCCTCTGTATCCAAGCTCCAGTTCAGCAATGCTCAGGACGGTATTTCCAATACCTTCACTATTATCCCCGATGCTCTCGGAAAGGATGCTACCGTATTCGTTGGCGATTTGGACATTGATCTTGATTGTCCTACCTGCGCCAATATTCCCAATACAAGCGACAACGACAGAGATTAATCGCTCTCGTGCCGCTAACTGATGAAAGGAGATTTTATTATGGCAATTGCTAATGCACAGCGGGTTTCAAACCTGGTTTCACTTCTTGACGGTTACGCTGAAAAGGGTGGTCATCACCTCAACGTAAACGTTCTCAACAAGGACACGCTGCTTGACGCACAGCAGCACCCCGAGAATTATCCTCAGCTCACTATCCGCGTTTCGGGATACGCAGTGAACTTCATCAAGCTCACAAAGGAACAGCAGGACGATGTTATTTCCAGAACGTTCCACGCTGCTCTCTAAGGCTAAAAATGTACGGATATATCCATTCAACTGAATCTTTCGGTACAGTCGACGGACCTGGAATCAGGTTCGTCGTTTTTATGCAGGGATGTCCCATGCGATGCCTGTACTGCCATAATCCCGATACATGGCACATAGGCTGCGAGCCGAAGGACGGAAAAGACGGTGTGGGCACGAAAATGACCGCCGATGAAATATTGGAGCATTACGAAAGCCTGAAGGACTTTTTCAAGGGCGGCGGTATTACCGCCACAGGGGGAGAACCCCTTATGCAGATTGATTTCATCATCGAGCTTTTCACAAAAGCCAAGGCAAAGGGAATACACACCTGCCTTGACAGCTCCGGTATAACCTTTACGCCGAACCACACAGATAAATTCGACAAGCTGCTGGAGGTTACCGACCTCATCATGCTTGATATAAAGCATATCAACGATGAGGAACACAAAAAGCTTACGGGACACAGCAACAAGAATATTCTCGCCTTTGCGGAATATATAAGCAAGCACAATGTGGAATTGTGGATAAGACACGTTGTTGTCCCCGGTATCACCGACAATGAAAAATACCTTTTTGAACTGGGTGAATTTATTTCAACTCTCCACTCGGTAAAAGCCCTTGATGTACTCCCCTACCATGACATGGGCAAGGTTAAGTACGAAAACTTGGGTATCGATTACCCTCTTGCCGATGTAAAGCCACTTTCCAAAGCCGATGCCGTAAAGGCAAAGGACGTGATTATGTCCGGTATTCGCAAGGGCCGCGGGGAGCATGGTACACAGCTAAGCTGACATTAAGGAACCGCTGATTAAATCGTTTCTCAACCCTCTCAGTAAAGGCTTTTCGAGGGTTGGAAACGATTGCTGACGAATTAATCAGCACTTCCTTAAGAAAACACCGCGGTAATGCCTCATGGCATAGTGCGGTATGCACACGGAGGATAGAGGATAAGCTCCATTCGCCGCCTTCTGACATCTATTTTCGATAAAGGCGGTGTG
>MSHL01000029.1 GCA_001941135.1 Ruminococcus sp. Zagget11 | reverse complement strand
GTACGCCCGCGCGCAGGAAACGCAAAAGCGAAATCATAAAATTGTGGATGAAAAGGCTGTGGCGCTCGTCTCCCGCCTGGATTATGATTTTTCTCTTGCCAAAAAGGATAAAACCATGTCCAGTGGCGTGATCGCCCGGACGCTGGTGCTTGACCGGATGGTAAAGCAGTATTTGAAAAATCATCCGGATGCTGTGGTGATCAATATCGCCTGCGGTCTGGATACTCGCTGCTATCGGATGCAGGGCTATTCCCATTGGTACAATCTGGACTTGCCGGAGGTGATGGTCTTGCGAGAAAAGCTGTTGCCGGAGGAGGGCGTCATCACGCAGATTGCCGCTTCCACTATGGATGCACGCTGGGCGCAGGGTATTGACGCCGATGGAAAGCCTGTGCTAGCCATCCTGGAAGGGCTGACTATGTATTTGACGGAACCAGATGTCAAACAGATTTTCGCCATTATTGCATCGCATTTTCCGAATGTTACGGTGTTCGTAGAAACCATGATTCCTTTCATCGTAAAGGCGGTAAAGGAGAAGTCTATTGAAGGCAGCCATGCGAAGTTCACCTGGGGCGTGAAGGATGGTAAATCACTGGCTGCGCTGCTGCCGGATTTTACGTTTGTGGAAGAACATAGTCTTGTGGAGGGCATGGAGGTCATAGCGCCTGTTTACAGGGTAATCGGAAGGATTCCGTTTGTGCGTAATCTGTCAAACAGGATCGTAGTGCTTGTTGGGTAAGGAGGAAACTATGGCATTTGCAGAAGAAATACAAAGGTTTAGCGAGACGCACCCCTTTGCAGAAGAAAAAATAGATGGGATTAGCACCCGCTATCTTCTGTGCGGTAAAGCTGATGCTATGTATACGCTGGTGTATCTTGTAGGCGGCACGGGAATTTCAGATGTTTGGTTCAACCATATTATCCAAATGGAAGAGGATTATCGGTTTCTTACCTTTGATTATCCTATGGAAATTAACGATTTGGAACAGCTTGCCGACCATATCATGAAGCTTATAAAAAAGTTGAATATCAAGAACCCCGTGTTAATCGGCGCTTCATTGGGCGGGTTTACGGCTCAGCTTATTGCAAGGCGGTATTCGGATATGGTGTCCGCTGTGGCTTTATATTCTACGTGCAGCCTGTCACAGGCGAGCATTGCGGATTTGAAAAAGCAGTATAAATCATACGGTGTGATTATGGGGCTTATGAAAATTGTTCCTTATTCATGGATAAAGAAAATGCTGTTTGCGGTGTCAAAAAAGCAGGTCGGCATGGAAAATGAGAACCCCATTAACAGAACCTATATGGAGGATTTCTTCGCTTGGATTTATGGGCAATACACTAAGGAATTTGACCTGCATATGACAGGCTTGATCATGGATGTGGCAGACATAAAGCCTTTTGAGCTTACGGATTATAAAAGGTTTGATGATAAAACGCTCCTGGTGCTTCCAAAGGCAGACAAGGCTTTTTCGGAGGCTGCGCAGGCGGATTTGTTCCTTTCTATGCCGAAAGCAAAGGCTGTTAAGGTAGACGGCGGCCATACCGCTACACTCTATAAGGTTGATGAATATGTGCGGGAAACAAGAGAGTTTCTTGAGAATGATCTGCGGCGTTGAACGGATCAGTCATATGAAACAGAAACATTATCCTGAAATGCGAAAGATATTGGGGAATCAAGGCTCATGAGTGCGTATTGCATGGGTGGATATTTCATTTAATTATATCATGATTTTTCGCTATTTTAAATATTATAGTAAATTTTCAAAGTAAGCTCCGCCACTTTCCCACTGTGGAGCTTACTTTTGGAATTTACGCTTACTTCAGCTATCCCCTCAAAATTTTTCATCAGCCCTTGACAACACCGCCGTTTTAATGTATAATAATAAATTAGATAATGTTTGGATTCGGCCGAGGGCCGCGTTTTTTATTTGAATTTAAGGAGTGCTTTGTAATTATGGCTAACAATACCTTTAAGATGACCGAAAGCGGCTATCAGAATTTGGAAGAAAAGCTTCAATATCTGAAAAACGATCGCCGTAAGGAGATAAAAGCAAAACTTCAGGAAGCGCGTTCACAGGGCGACCTTTCCGAGAATGCCGAATACGATTCCGCTAAAGAAGAACAGGCTATACTTGAGCAGGAAATAAACGAAATAGAATACCGCCTTGCCAATGCGGAGATAATCAGCTATGACGAAACACAAAGCGATAAAATTGCATTGGGTTCAACCGTCAGACTTAAGGATTTGGAGCTTGAAGAGGAGTTTACCGTGAAAATCGTCAGCTCCACAGAGGCTGATGCAGATCGTGACCTTATTTCCGAAGAAACACCTGTTGCGCAGGCTGCTATGGGCAGGAAAAAGGGCGATATTATTGAGGTTAACGCACCCTTGGGCATGATTAAAATGGAAATTTTGAATATCGAATAAATATAGATGGGATTGAAGTTAAATGGCTAATGAAAATGAAGCTGCATCCGCTGTGGACACTGCCGCACAGGATGCGGAAAATATAAATATCCTCAAGAGGGTTCGCCTTGAAAAGCTCAGCGCTTTAAAGGCGGCAGGGAAAAATCCTTACGAGGTCACTAAGTACGATTTTACTCACCTTAGCACTGAAATTAAGGACAATTACAGCGAGCTTGAAAGCAAAAATGTCCGCGTAGCGGGACGTATTGTTTCTTGGAGAAATATGGGCAAGGCTAACTTCATTGTTCTTCAGGACAGACTTGGGAAAATTCAGTGCTATGTACGTATGAACGATATCGGCGAGGCTGAGTTTGCGGAGTTCAAGACATGGGATATAGGCGATATTATCGGCGTTGAGGGATTCGTATTTACCACGAGAATGGGTGAAATTACGGTTCATGCCGAAAAGGTGAAGCTGCTTTCAAAGTCCCTGCTTCCTCTTCCCGAAAAGTGGCATGGCTTAAAGGATCAGGATATGCGTTATCGTCAGCGTTATGTTGACCTTATCTGCAACCCTGAGGTTAAGGATACCTTTGTAAAGAGAAGCCGTATCATTTCCGGGGTGCGCAATTTTCTTGACTCAAGAGGCTATCTTGAGGTGGACACTCCCGTACTCCACACCCTTGAAATAGGTGCGGCGGCAAGACCCTTTAAGACACATCACAATGCACTGGATATAGATATGTACCTGAGAATAGAAACGGAGCTTTATCTGAAAAGGCTTATTGTAGGCGGCTTTGACAGGGTCTACGAGGTTGGACGTATTTTCCGCAACGAGGGAATGGATTCCTCCCACAACCCCGAATTTACCACCGTTGAGATGTACCAAGCCTACACCGACTACTTCGGAATGATGGAGCTTATCGAGGAGATGTACAGGGAAATTACCCTGAAAATATGCGGTAAGGGTATTATCAATTATCAGGGAACGGAAATAGATATGCAGTCCCCTTGGGAAAGACTTACAATGATTGAAGCTGTAAGGAAGTATGCGGGAGTAGATTACGACAGCTGGAGCGATGATGCCGCAGCAAGAGAATGTGCAAAGGAAAAGGGCGTTGAAGTGGAAGAGGGCAGCAATGCCACAAAGGGTCATGTGCTTATTGCGTTCTTTGAAGCGTTTGTTGAGGACAAGCTTATTCAGCCAACCATTATCTATGATTATCCCGTGGAAAACTCACCTCTTGCAAAGAGAAAGGCGGATAATCCCGCATTTACAGAGAGATTTGAGTATTTCATATACGCAAGGGAAATGGGTAACGCTTTCTCCGAGCTTAACGATCCGATAGACCAAAAGGAGCGTTTCGTAAAGCAGGTTGAAGCTAAGCGTGCAACGGGTGCATCGGCTGAAGTGGATGAGGACTTTGTGACGGCGCTTGAATACGGTCTGCCGCCTACAGGTGGTTTGGGTTTTGGACTTGACAGACTGGTTATGTTTTTAACCGACAGTCCTTCCATAAGGGATGTTCTTTTGTTCCCGACAATGAAGCCGTAAAATTATCATAAATCAGAGGGGAATGAACGGATTTGCAAATATCCGTCCGTTCCCTCTTTTTCTGCGAGGTGTACTTATGTCTGATAAAAAGAAAGAAAAGGGCTTTTTGGAAACTGTAAGGGAGATCGATGAGGCTGAAAGAAAGGCGGAGCTTGAAGAGGAGACACGCCGTGAGGAGGAGCGTCTGAGGAAAGAGGAGGAAGCCAGAAAAGCCTATGAAGAAAGACTGAAGCGTGAAAGGCTGGAGCTGTTAAAGAGAAAGCAGGGGCTTATAGAGGAACCTGTGGAAACGGAAAAAGTGCCTGAAAAGCATTATACCGTATGGGAGAGAATATCGAATTTTGTCTATCACAATAATATTTATCTTATATTCGGTGTGGCTACGGCTTTGCTTGTGGGATTTCTTATATATGACACGGCTACAACGGAACGGTCGGATATATCCATGTTCTTTATTGCAACAGACTACAATATGGAGCTTGTATCGGGGAATATAACCGAGGAATGGGCGGAGTATTGTCCGGATGTAAACGGTGACGGTAAGCAGATAGCGCGGCTGTACTATGTACCGGCTAATTACGAATCAAACGACACCACATCCATGAGCTACGCCCAAAGTGACAGGACGAAGATATTCGGTGAATTTCAGTCCGGCACTACTATAATATTTATCGGTACAAAACAGGATTTTGCCGATTTGGGCGTATATGACACCGGGACTATGTACGATGCGAGGGAGCTTTTCCCCGACGACGAGTATGCGGAGGAAATAGGATACAGACTGGCGGGAACGGACTTTGCGGAGCTTTTGGGGTATACGGATATGGAGGACGAGGATCTGTATGTAGCTTTCCGTAAGCCGCAAAAGACCATAGGCGACAGTGAAGAAACCATGCAGGAAAATTTTGATATAGCAGTGGAATTTTGGAGAGAGTTTCTTGCGGATCACCGTATAGACGGGTTGGAGCTTCCGGAAACCGCCGAGCCGGATATAGCGGAAGCGGAGTATGAATATTAATCTGTTTTTCACACAAAAAGGGTAGCCGTTTTGATGCGGCTGCCCTTTCATAGGCAATATCAGTTTATCGGTAGATCCGTGTTCTTGAACTTTACATATCCGCTTTCGCGCTTGCCGTTTACCGCTATTTCGATTATCATAAGTATCGCTTCCGCAATGGCAACCGCACAGCCTATCACTAATAAAATGTTCCTTGCAATTCTCAGACCGCTTGTTTTTTCTTTCATAATATTTACCTCCTATTGTACTATTTGTCCTCTAAGGACTTGAGTGCTTTTATTTCATCCCGCTCAATGCGGATTTTTCCGTCCTTTATTATTTTTACATCCGCCTTGTCGAAGATAACCGACGGGTCATCGCTCTTTTCGGGCTTTACCTTAAGCTTTCCCGTAAGCAGATTTACTTCCTCCACATAGCCCTTGAAATCGGGAGTTTTTACATATGCCCCTACCTTCGGAGTTACCTTTAAAAGCTCCTCGTAGACCTCCTGCTCGTATTTCAGACAGCACATAAGTCTGCCGCAGGTTCCCAAAACTTTGGTGGGATTTAAGGATAAGCCCTGCTCTTTAGCCATTTTAATGGAAACAGGCTGAAAATCGGGTAAAAATGCTTTACAGCAAAAGGGACGTCCGCATATTCCCAAGCCGCCCAGCATTTTGGCCTCGTCACGCACGCCGATCTGCCTTAGCTCTATCCTTGTTCTGAATACTGCCGCCAAATCCTTTACAAGCTCGCGGAAATCCACTCGGCTGTCAGCGGTAAAGTAAAACAGCAGCTTATTGCCGTCAAAGGTACATTCAACCTCCACAAGCTTCATATCAAGCCCATGATTGGCTATTTTCTGCTGACACACCTTCATAGCGTGTTCTTCCTTGACCTTTATCTGCTCTAAAATCCGCTTGTCCTTTTCGTTTACAGGGCGGATAATCGGTTTAAGGGGCGCTACTATCCGTCTGTCGTCAACGGCGTGTCTGCCCATGACAACCTCACCACATTCAACGCCCTTTGCGGTTTCAACTATAACCTGAGATCCGACCTCCGGATTTTCGTTTCCGGGGTCAAAATAATAGGTTCCGCTATTATTTCTGAATCTCACTCCTATTATATCAACCATACAGTAGTCCTTTCCAAAGCCCAATCAGCTGCAGCATATTCCTGCAAGCATTGCCGCAGCAACAGCGGCATTCACATTCATGGTACACATTTCCGATACGCGGCAAAGCTCCTTATATATAGCGGTAAGCCTTTCCGCCGAAAGGGAATTTGTAAGCGCATTTACCGCCTTTTCGGAGCAGCCCAGCAAATCAGTATCACCCTTAACCTGCATTGCCGACCCGTCGCGCACTATTTTTATTATCATTCCCAAAAGCTGTCTTAGGTTTTCCCTGTCAGAGGAAAATTCCGTCAGTACAGCAAGCATATCATATTCATTTCGTCCCGCTATGTCCAGTGCGGCTCTTTCGGCGGAGCGAGCCATGTGGGTCAGCTCCTCGTCCCCGTCAAGGTAGCCTATACAGCCGCCTATATTGCCCCCAAAGGCATTAACAGCCTGTTTTATCTGCTCGTCGGAGTATTTACCCAAATCGGCAAGACATTCACGGCAGGATTCCCTGTCCGCTTCGGGTATTTCGATGCACATTGCCCTTGAAATAAGAGTTGGCAAAAAGATGCCCTTGTTCCTTGCGGTGAAGATAAAGTACACACTTGGGGGCGGTTCCTCCGTCACCTTTAAAAGCGCATCCTGTGAAGCGTCCTTCCAGTCCTCGCAGTCGGGGAGAATATAAACCTTTCTGTCGCAGTCATTGGGGGAAATAATCGCATCTGCCACGACCTTTTCACGGATAAGGTCAACGGTATATATCTTTGAGCGCTTATCCTTTTCCGGAATAATCACATCTGGATGCTGTCCCGACAATATACGGCGGCACTGGCAGCATTCACCGCAGGCGTTTCCGTTATCACAGAGCAGACTCATGGCAATATAGAGCGCCGAGGTCTTTTTGCCGAAGCCTTTATCTCCGGTGAGAATATATGTGTGGGCAAATCGACCTGTGCGCTGCATGGCAGTCATTGTCCGTACAACCGCATCTTTTGAATAAAGCTTTATATACAATCACCCTCATCACATCAAATACGGTAAATTCCGCAGCCGTTTTTATATATCCAAGGTTAAACGGATTCTATTTCCGTCTTCGGATATACGCATCTCCTGTTTAAGCTGCGTTTCCATTTCTTCACGAATTGCGTTCTCTTTTCTCTTTTCGAGCATTTTATGCGGCAGAAAAATAATGATTGTCAGGACAACCAACAGGGGCAAGGGATAATCCCATATTTTTTCATCAAGCACTGTTTGGCTTATTATAAATAATCCCCATATCAGCATATCAATCGCTATCGTAATTATTTTTAACGCTTTCATCTTTCAAACCACCTTCTCTGTACATCATTGGTATATCACAATTTTGCTGTTTGTCAACGCTTTATTTTATATCATATGTCAATATCTTCTGCATCCGATTTGACATCAGTCTGCCGTGCTGTCGCTATAATAATAGGTATAATAGGCATTTAAGTAATTTGCTATATACTCTGAATTATAAGTGGATAAATTAGGCTTGTAATAATACATTTCATTGCCGACAGTTGCGGATTTATCCGTATTTACACTGTAAGTAAAGCCATCCTCCGTACAATAATAATATAAGTCACTGTCCGCATCATAACGGACATACACATCGGAAACAGAATCGCTATCATTGTTAATGTTAATTAACGTTCCGTATGGTTCATCTTCATTATAGCTTATGCTGTCACCGACATTCCACGCAACGGAAACGGAAATGGGATAATAAAGCGTTGCCGAAACCCATTTCTTAGAAACCAGATTGCGAACCAAGCCAAAATCAATCGCCAAATATGAGGAACCATCTATATCAACAATCCCAATGACAGTTGCAGATGCTGTGGAAACAACACCGTAGGTATAGTTCCAACCATCAACAGAACTGCTTTTACAAGTGACAGTGTTGCCATCACCATCGGTGTATTTATAGGAAACATAGTATGGAGCGGCATAAGAGTAATTCTTAGAAACAATAATGGCATTTTGATTAGTTAGCCTTACAAAATCACCATCAATATAGGCATATGGATAGTATGAATAATAGCTAAAGGCAGAAGATGTTAATTTTATGCCTGTGTAATGAGTAATATATGAATAGGACGAATACCCAAGTAATTCGGCTTTATCAGAATCTGAAACAGAATAAGCAACTGAACCATATGAACAGAATTCTAAAGTACAGTCACCGATTGAAATAGAATCAAATGTCGCGCCGCGAAGATTGCTAAGTTCTCCACCGCCAATGTAATATTGCTCATAATCCATAAAACTTTCTGTTGAATCAATAGGATCACCTAAGAGAGCATCATAATAACTCCTTTTATAATTGTCTAAATAGTCATCTGCAAGACTGTCGTATTTTTCCAATAGGGAGAATAAATCTAAAACACATTTGTCAATGGTAATAACATTATAATAAATTCCCACAGCATATATTGAGTAGAAAGCTCCAAAATAGGCACTGGTTTCAATCGCTCCGACAAGTAGAGTATATTCCTGTGCATCTTGGCAAAGTTCGGCTTTCTTCAAGTCAGACAAAGCATTATAGGATGCTAAACTGTATCTGTAGGACGTGCCATCCGTTGCGGTATATGTAAATTCAACCATAATATCATCGGCAGTATAGATTTCTTCCATACCAAGCGTTTCATATTGTGAAAGCGCATCCGTAAACGAAATAGTGTTGGCATAAATAGGAGTAAAAAGAACTAAATAAGCAAAAATCAAAGCCAAAGCACTCGAACAAAAGCGATTAAAAATTCTTATACGCATATTTTGTTTCTCCTATATATCCAAGGTCTTATATTCCACATTCTCGTATTCGGGTATGTGTTCCGGCTGTTTAAGCTGTAAGCTTATCCTTTCACGCATATGCTTTTCTTTTTTCCTGTCTCCGTATATCTTATAGGATATTACATTGATGAAAGCCAAAATAACCAGTGCCGCTGTTGTGTAAGGGCTTGTTTTCAAATCGGGAGCAATCTGCCTTACTATCAGCAAAAGCCATATTGGTATAACAGTTGAAAGCCATATTATTTTCGCCTTATTCATTGATTAACCGCCTTTCATATGTGTTGTACGGGATTTTGATTTGTTTCATCACAGGCTAAAGTAGTTTGCGCTGATATTCGATTTCCTGCTCTCAATACCTATTTTACCACATTCACATTATAAATGCTATAGCTTTTTAAAATATTTATGCATTCTGCCGAAAAAAATTCTCCACCCACCACAGCGGCTATTCCGGGAGGACAGCAGGAAACAGCCTTTGCGCATATTCTTCCCACACATTTCTCCGTGGGAATGGTTTCCGAGGGCGCAAACGCCGCTTGGCGAATAGTCATTGCCCTTTCAAGAGGGGTAAATTCCGTTTTCGGGGTAATAGCTTTTCTGCGGGGCAGCCATTGGTCGGCGGCAATAAGCGCTTTTTCCGTGCGGCTTATATCCTCCGCGGAGGACAGTGATGAAAACATCAATACCGTATGGGTGCTGTCTGCGTATTCGCACTCTATTCCCTCATTTCTCAGCTGATGAGCTAGGGCAATTCCCGTTCGTCCCGAATCCGCCGCAAAAATCGTCAGCTTTGCAGGCTCGGTATTCTCTATACTCCAGACTTTGGAGAGCCGCTTTTTTGTTTCATCGAGGGCGCTTATTACAGCGGAAATATCTCCCTTGATTTTTTCGCTTATGTACCTGTTGCAAAGGTCAAGGGACTGTAATATAAGATATGACGGACTGGTTGAACCGAAAAGCGACATGGTTTCCTTTACATTATCGGCATATTCAGCCTTGGCAAAATGGAGGTATGCGCCCCCTGTCAATACGGGCAATGTCTTATGTGCGCTGTCGCAGCATATATCCGCACCGCAGGCTATGGGGTGGGGATAATTCCTATCCTGTGCAAAGGCAAGGTAAGCGCCGTGGGCGTTGTCCGTAAGCAGCCGCAGATTATTCCTGTGACAAACCTCCGCTATTTCGGGAATATTCTGTGCTTTTCCCAGGTAATCGGGGGAGGTGATATAGACGCAGGAAACATTTTTCCTCCGAGCCTTTGCGCGGCTCACGGTCAATTCAACCATTTCACCGGTGATATTTCCCGACACAAGACTTCCGCTTTCATAAACGGGATATATCCACTCAACGTCCAAGTCAAGGAAAATGCACGCTGATAAAAATGCTCTGTGGCAGTTTCTTGCTGCCACAACCGTTGAGCGGGGCGGTGCGGAAAGTGCCAGCATTGTTTGTATGCAAAGGGTAGAGCCGCCTGCTGAATAGACGGTTTTTTTCGTGCCGAAAAGTCGTGCGGCATTCTCCTCGCTTTTTGCGATAATTCCGCTTGCCTCGAAAAGGCTGTCCGCACCGTGAATTTCCGTTATGTCATATGGATTGAGAGCCGCAAAGACACTGTTGTCCGCGGCTCTCCCCTTATGTCCCGGCATATGTGCGCGGATTGTATCCGACTGCGCATAGGCTTTAACAAAATCATAAATCGGTGTATCCATAAATTCTACAGCTCCGAATAGGATGAACGCTTTTTCGCCGTGATAATCCAGCCGAAAATACAGCCGCATATCCCGCCTATAATATGGCTTATCTGGGATATATTATCATCGGCAAAAACTCCGTCTATTATTTCCCCGCCCAGATAAAGCAGTGCAACCAGTATAAGTGTGAGGGGGATTTTTCCTTGGGTGTGGTTGGCAAAGGAGCTGAGCAGTATCAGCATAAACGCAATGCCGCTGGCACCCAGCAGTGCCGTATCGGGAAAGAATATCACATTGAAAAGTCCCGTCACAAGGGCGGTAAAAAGGGTCATAAGCAGCAGGAATTTACTTCCGTATTTCTCCTCAAGCATAGGTCCCACAAGGAGAATAATCATAAAGTTTCCCACATAATGACTAAGGCTTGCATGACCGATAACATGGGTAAAAAGCCTTACATAAAAAAGAGGGCTTGCAAGAGAGCTGCGGTAAACGGAAAAGAGCAGCAGCGTTGATGCACCGCCGGTTAAATAGGATATTAACAGCGCTGCAAAGGAAATAATAGCATATGTAAGTATAAAAGGAGAATTATAGCTTATTTTCGGCAGCTGCAGCTTTTTACCGTTCATTTACTCGTCCTCCCACTACTCCTCGTAATCATCTATACCTATACCCAAACCGCTTGTATCCAGTGAATCCATTTCCCATGTCTTTGATGCTCCCGTAGCTGCCGCCGCATTATTCTTATCCTCCTGCGGCTCTTGGGACTGTACCTCGGCAGCTGCAGATGAATCAGACTCCGCAGCAGTCTTGCTTTTCCTGCCCATATCCGCAAAGAAATCATCGGCGGAGGGCGCGCTGCTGTTTATAGCGGAAAACTTATCAAGCTGTGCTTCATCTTCGGGGGAAAGCTTTCCATCATTCTGCGGCTGATATGCGGGAACATATCCGCTTGAACCGTCCTGCTGTGCAAATATATTATCCTGTGGGTTATTCGTTCCGTAGGCGGGTGTATTCATGGAATAATTCACCTCGGCGCGTTTTGAAGCGATTGCGGGGATAAGATACTTAACCGCAAGAATTATAATCATTCCCAGAAGTCCCACTACCAGTAAAATTACGTCAGTTGTGTTAGCTCTTGCAGCCGAATCCACAGTGGCATAATAAATCTCATTCCTTGAAACGTGCTGTGCTATTTCCTCAGATGTAAGGCCCATGTATTCCAGATCCTCTATAAGATAGCTGTATATCTCGCTGTCCAAGGAATCAACCCTGCCTGTGATATACAGATTCGTAAAGGGGTAGCTTTCATCAATTTCTCCTATCCAATAGTCAATGGTTTCATCGGCAATGGTGTCAAGGGTAGACGCTATATCGCTTCTAAGGGTATGGATAGTGGTTATGTAGTAGTCGTCGGCGTCATCGCCGCTAAACACTATAATCGAGTAGTAATAGTCGGTGGGATTATCCTCCCGATAATATTCGGTGGCATAAAGTCCCATACAATAAAGGACATCGCCCCTTACCATAGTACCCGTGGTAAGATCGCTTAAGGTGGCTGAATTTATGTCGATAGTCTCTCCGTTAGCCAAAGCAGAGCTTGTACCGCCATTCTTAATCAAGTCTGTCAAGCCTATTACAAAAAACACGCTGCAACAATAAAAGTTCTCCAAACAATCGGTAAACGTCCTGTGCGCAAAGCTGCCATAATAAATACCCCTTTTCCTTTCGGTCAAAAAATTAAGATTTTACATATGTGCAAAAACGATAGCTGACACCCTCAAAGCTCTTTTCCTCCGATTCCTCGGAAAGAGTCCACAAGGGACTTGCGTCTACATTCGGGAAAAATGTGTCTGATTCTCTTACAGCGTCAATTTTTGTAACAAGAATTGTGTCGCACCTGTCAAGGAGAAGCGAGTAAATCTCGCCCCCTCCGATAACAAAGGTTTTATCGCTGTCATGATTGTCTATAAGGGAAAGCAGCTCATCTGCACTGTGGCAGACAACAGCCCCCTCCGCCTTAAAGTCGGGATTTCTTGTAAGGACAATATTTTCACGGTTTTTCAGCGCCCCGCCGGGCAATGACAGAAAGGTTTTCCTGCCCATTATAACCGTACCGCCCGTGGTCTGCGCCCTGAAAAAACGCTTATCCTCGGGAATATTAAACAGCAGATCTCCGTCCTTACCTATGCCAAAATCATTGGTGACAGCAACAATAGCCTTCATAACATTTCACCCCAAATATATTTACATCTTAACACGTTTTTCATTATATCATACTCCCACTGCTTTTGTCAATAGGGATTTTGATTTGATTTTCCCAACACCGATAGGCAAAGCAACGGAAATTCGCCGAGGTGTCTGAGATTGCATTTGACTTAATAGGCAGGATTTACCTTTGCGGTGAGAGCGAAAAATGGCGGAGCAAATGCGGGGACAGCATAGTCGCCCGATATTTGCTCCGCAACAGCATTTACAAAAGGATTTCTGCGATATGGTAGATTATACAGGATAATATCAGAGCGCCGCCTGTGAAAAACAGAGCAAGACGCAGTGTCCATTTGAGGGAATGTGTTTCCCGATAGGTTGTGGACAGAGCCATTACGCATGGCACATTGAATGAAACGGCGAACATAAACGCAAGGGCTTCCGCTTTGGAAATTACAGTGGGCATTACCGCAGCCAAAATGCTTGAATCGACCCCGAAGGATTTTGCTTCAAAGGTACCGGCGATCAGAGATCCCTGTCCTGCGAATACGGCATTAAGTACGCCAAGCACCGCTTCCTTGGCAAATGCGGAGGCTATAAATGCCATAAAGGTCTGCCAGCCCATACCGAAAAATTTGGTTACAGGCTCGATGAATGTACCGATGTGATACAGCAGACTGTTCTCTACATTCCCCGAGAGGGAGAATGTCAACAGGTAGACAATAAGGGAAATGAGGAATATTGTTTTCAGCGCCCTTATAAATATATCAATTGCTCTAATCCATGCGATATAGAGAATGCTTTTCCAATGGGGCTTATGGTAAGGCGGCAGCTCCATGATAAGGCCTGTCCTTGTTTGGGCGGGGGAAAGCCTTTTACCGAATACCTTTGATATAACGAAAATCATAAGCATCATATACGCAAGAATCCCCAAAACCACAAAAATTGAGCCAAATCCAAAGAAATAGGCTGCCAACACAGGAATTACAGACCATATTGCCGCACAGGGAACTGCCCAAGTCAGTGCAATGGTCAGCAGACGCTGTCCGTAATTGTCAATAACTCTTGCTCCCGCAGCTCCGCCTATGGTACAGCCAAAGCCCATAATCATCGGACAAATGCTTTTTCCTTGGACACCTAATTTAGACATAATGCCGTCAAATACATACGCAACCCGCGCTATGTAGCCTATATCCTCAAGAAAGGCAAATACGAAATTTACACCGAAAACAAATCCCGACATGGAAAATGCAAAATATATGGTATTTGGGATTAATACGCTGATAATGCCTGCGAGAAACGAATGTACATTAAGCGCATCCATCGCATTTTGCAAGAGCGGCGTGAAAATCTGCGGTATCATTCCACCTATTCCCATAAGAGGCATAGCAACAATCATGGAACACGCAAACGCCAAAAGCATTGCGGCGCAGGCGATTATTTTGCCCGAAATCCGTCCTGTCGCCAAGCGGTCAAATTTGCCTAAGGTGTAGGGCTTTTGTGATTCGTTTACAACGCCCGACAGGATTTCTGCAATCCATGAAAGCTCCTGCCCGTCCCCGCACTTTTCGACTTTAAGCCGCGGCGGGGAGGATAATGCGCTGTGAATGACGCTTTTCAGCTTGTCATACCGCTTTAAATCCGCAGCCACAAAGGAAATCACAGGTATCCCCAAACGCTTCTCCAGCAGCGCGGAATTTACCTGTTTTCCCTGTGCCTTGGCTACATCCTCCATATTGAGAATTAAAGTGGCAGGCGCATTCAGCTTGGAAAAGTCAGCCAGCATATACAGACTGCGTGAAAGCTGGGAGCTGTCCGCCATTACCAAAATCAAATCCGCATCGCCCTGTGTAATAAAATCACGGGTGATTTTTTCCTCCTCGGAGTCCGCCGTCAATGAATAGCTTCCCGGAAGATCCACAACGGAGATTGCTTCTCCCTGATATTTGTAAGAGCCCTCACAGCGCTCCACAGTTTTACCCGGCCAGTTTCCAACGTGTTGGTGAGAACCTGTCAAGGCATTAAAGAGGGTGGATTTACCCGAGTTCGGTTGTCCCAAAAGTGCAATTTTATACATTCGCTTCCACCTCGATTTCCGCCGCGTCCTTTTGATTTACCGCAATAAGCGTATCTCTGGCAAATAACAGGATCGGCATTTTTGTCTGATTCCGAATGACACGGATTTCTGTGTTGGGAACAAGACCCATAGAACCTGCCCGTCTCATAAAATGAGGGTCGCTTCCGATATTTATCAGAATATATGTCTGCCCCTCAATAGCTTTTGATAACATCATGCTATCCGTTCCTCCTTTTGTAATTTTCCTATGAACAGTATACAGCTATTTTTCCCTATTCTCTATGTTCATATGGCAGATTTGTTCCAAATGTCATTTTGAGTTTGACATGGCTAACTAATTGTGATATAATAAAGCTATGGAAAATTATTTTATTAAAAAGGATGACCTTAAAACGGAAATCACCTTAGAGAATGCCGCCAAATTCGTTTTGTATGAAATTTATCCGGGCATTATCTTTGCGTTCAATGAGGTGTACACAGGCGTTTTGCCCAAAATGACAACAGGTGAGGCGGAGGACTGTATCTGTACAATCAATTATGCCGCCGACGGCACCTGCGGGCTATATTCGTCTAACGGAAAGTATATTTATCTGCGTGCGGGAAAGCTGATGATCAGTAACGAGCAAGCCAAGCACTCCTTTGAATACCCTGTGGGCAGCTATTACGGTATCGAGATTTTCATTATGCGCAGGGCACTGAAAAACAAGGAGCTTCTGTCGTTTTTCAAAATTGATATCGAGCAGCTGCTTTATACCTATTTGCAGGGTTCAGATACAACGGTGATCGTGGAAAACATGAATTTATTCAAAAATACGATCAGCGACATTATGATGCTTTATGAGAACAGGATAGTGGATTTAAATCTCCTGCGGCTGCATACCTTTTACATATTGAGAATGCTCACGGCGGGAGCAGTAGAGTTCCGATGCGGCTATGAGGGCGCACTGTCAAGAAGCCAGGTAAATATGGCAAAGAGAGCAGAACAGATTCTCACATCAGACTTAATGAACAGGGAAACGATAGCCGATATTGCGGGGGAAATGGGTATCAGCGCAACAAGTCTTAAGAATTATTTCAGAGCGGTTTACGGGCAGAATATATCCGAATATCTGAAAGAAAAGCGAATTGACCAAGCGAAAAAGCTGTTGGCGGAAACGAATCTTTCCGTATTGGATATTGCAAACAGGGTCGGATTCGAGAGCCAGTCCAAATTCACGGCAATGTTTCATGCCGCAATCGGTCTTACGCCCACCGAATTTCGGCGGAGCATATCTCAAAGGGAAATAGGTCGGATGTGAATAATGACTGTTGGGGACTTATTTTCCCGATTGGCGTTGTTTTTTTGAGCAGCGACTTTTATCGTTAGTGAAAAATAAAAGTAGGTAAAACCAAAAAAGAGGGCAAGTTCTCTTGCCCTCGGCTCTCGCAGTCTGTCCTTTTTACCATTATTCATCTCTGCTTTTAGCTTTTTTGATGATTTTTTAAAAGCTTGCCTACTTTTACTTGACAAATACATAACGGAGTGGTACAATGAAAGTGTATAGGTGTAGCTATGCAATTCGTTTAGATTTAAATGTGAAATCCATATGAGTTAAATATAAGCTCTTGGAGTATTAAATCGGATAAGGAGGTCGTTATGACATTACAGGAAGCAATGAGTGCACGGCATAAGGTGAGCAAATACAATGATAAACCATTGTCGGCTGATGTTATCCGACAGCTTAATGACAGAATTAAATTCCAGAATCAGGAATATGGTTTGAATATGCAGCTTGTTACGGAAAGCAAGGACGCAATGCCGGGAATCATAGCGGCACTTATGTCAAAGGGAGTCAAAAACTACATTATCCTGGCGGGATCTGACACGCCCGACATTGATGAGAAGCTGGGATACAGCAGTGCTGATTTGATGCTTTATGCGCAAACGCTCGGTTTGAACACTTGGTGGATTGGCGGAATGTACAGCCGTAAGAACGCAAAAAAGAACGCCAATGCGGGAGATAACACCAAAATTATCGGAATCGTCGTTGTTGGCTATGGTGAGAACCAGGGAGTTCCGCATAAATCCAAAGCGGCATCAGATATTTCGTCCTATGAGGGTGCTGCTCCGGAGTGGTTTAACGCAGGTGTTTCAGCGGCTCTGTTAGCACCAACGGCGATGGGCAAGCAGGCATTTACTATCAAAGGCAAAGGCAACAAGGTGAGCATGACCTGTAACAACGGCTCCTATTCCGGTGCTGATTTGGGAATTGGCAAATATCATTTTGAGCTTGGTGCTGGCAAGGACAATTTTGAGTGGATGTAACTCTATGCAGTTAAAACGAACGAAGCTCCTGCCTGATGCCAAGTACATTCGGGTAATATCATAATCAATGAAAAAACGCCCATCGAAGAAGTTTTCTTTCCTCGATGGGTGTCATTCATGTCCGGCTTACTGCTTCTTGAGATATGTCCCGCAGCAGAAGCCGATATATTTGATATTATTGTAGTTGACCTGAACGTAGAGGTGCTTTACGCCGACCGATGTCGTGTAGTAGCCGTAGCTCTTCACATTCGTCCCCTTTGGCAGCACCACCATTGCAGCCTTGCCCTGACCGGCGCCGTTCCTCATGTAGAGGTTCGCTGTGGTCTTGTAGGTACCGGCGATGCTCTTGTTGAAGGACTTTCCCGGGTCGGTTGCTGTCTGCTCCGTCACCGTGGAAGTGCCGGCAGAGCCGGAGGATGTATTGTGGGGGAAATGGGTATCAGCGCAACAAGTCTTAAGAATTATTTCAGAGCGGTTTACGGGCAGAATATATCCGAATATCTGAAAGAAAAGCGAATTAACCAAGCGAAAAAGCTGTTGGCGGAAACGAATCTTTCTGTATTGGATATTGCAAACAAAGTCGGATTCGAGAGCCGGTCCAAATTCACGGCAATGTTTCATGCCGCAATCTGTCTTACGCCCACCGAATTTCGGCGGAGCATATCCCAAAAGGAAATAGGTCGAACGTGAATAATGCCTGTTGGGGACTTATTTTCCCGATTGGCGTTGTTTTTTTGAGCAGCGACTTTTGCCGCAGCGCTTGAAATTACATTGAAAATGTGATATACTTTAAGCAGTAAGAATAAGGGAGCGGGGAATAATGCAGATTTCAAGCAGATTTACAATTGCAATTCATGTGTTTGCCTGTATTGATGTCTTTAAGGGTGATTATAAATTAACGAGCGATTTTTTGGCTTCAAGCGTAAACGTCAATTCTGTTGTGATACGGCGTATTCTTCAGCAGCTGAAAGCCGCCGGATTGATAACGGTTGCCCGTGGCAGCGGCGGCGCATCCATTGCAAAGTCGTTAGATGAAATTACCTTTCTTGACGTTTACAATGCGGTCGAATGTGTGGAGGAGGGGGAGCTGTTCCACTTTCATGAAAATCCGAACCCCAACTGCCCCGTGGGGAGAAATATCCACCGTGTATTGGACGAAAAGCTGATGCGTGTTCAAAATGCAATGGAGGCTGAAATGCAGAAAATCACTATTGCTGATGTTGTGGAGGATACTCAAAGATATATACAGGAGCAAGTTAAATAGAAGATTGCCGATATGGGTGTTGAGCCTGTGTCGGTTTGTCTTTTATTTCGCCTTACCTCTTAATACAATACCTAAAAGCCTAATTATTAATTTTCTGCTAATTTCTCGTTGTAACTATTGACATTACAACTATCGTGTGTTATACTTGTTGTAACAAAGACAGATACAACTCATTACCCTGAAAAATAAAATCGAATGGAGGTATTGGTTATAAAGGATTTAATTATCAGGGCAGCTGTTGTATGTGCAAAGGGTAAAGATGAATAAACAATAAAAGCTTATGTAAGGAGATTGATATTATGAACAAGAATACATTTACAAGCGTAAAGCTCGCTAAGGGAGAAATGAATGTTTACGATTTCGGCGGAGTAAAGCTGCACGCATACAAGGCCAATGATTTTATTGACGATGAGGTATTTATCGTAGAGAAGAACGGCAAGGCTGTCGTGATTGAATCTCCGTGCTTCTTTGATAATAATAAGGAGCTTGCTGAGTACCTTAAGGATGTTGAGGTTGCGGGAATGCTCGTTGCCTACCACGGCGCAGGCGCAACCTTCCTTCCCGATGTTCCCAAGTATGCAACACAGAATGCGGCTGAGTTCTCCGAAAACGGCGGCGGCAAGGCTCTTATCAATAACTTCACCGCCGCATTCGGCGAGATTTTTGACCCCCCTATTCATAAGATAACCAATGTGATTGAACCGGGCAAGGTAACTATCGGCGGCATTGATTTCGTAATCAAGCTGACAAATGATGCCTTTGATGTGGAGATCCCCGAAATTAACGCAATTTATACACATATGCTGGGTCACGATTGCCATTCCATTGTTGCAGGCGCAGGTCATGCTGACGCGATGATCGCAGAGCTTCGCGGCTATATTGAAAAGGGCTATGACCTTATCCTCACATCTCACTATACTCCCGAGGATCTGAAGGACGCTCAGACAAAGATTGAATATCTGAAAAATCTGAAAAAGATTGCCGCAGGCGTTCAGAATGCTGACGAGTTTAAGGCTGAGGTTGGCAAGCAATATCCGCAGTACAGCGGTCAGAATTACCTCGACATGACTGCAGGCTTCTTCTTCGCTTAATTTGGTGTCATAAAATCAATCGGAGCTGTCATAACGATAGCTCCGGTTTTGAGGTAACCGAGAAATGTGACGGCTGTGGGATATGCGAAGCCGTATGCCCTCAAGGCTGCATTGATTTTACAAAACCCCCGCGGTTATTAATCAGAAGAATTGCTTACATTGCGGAAATTGTTTCGAGGTCTGTCCGCAGAAAGCAGTTGTTCGGAAAGGATAAGAAATGACGCAAGCCGAAAGAAGAATGTATTTAATTAAGGCACTACTGAAAGAGAAGCCGCAGTATGCAGGGATAGAAATTCCGCCGACTGAGCAGGAACAAAAAATTCTGCTTCGTTCGCTTTTTAATATCCGTATGCCAAAGGCGGCAGACGATGAATTTATTCGGATTCAAGATGAATATTTGCAGGAGGAAATACGTGGCAAGGGTATTACCGATTATCACGCGCTTATGCCTGTTGAGAATGGAATTTACCTTTGGCAGGGGGATATTACTACTCTGCAGTGCGGGGCGATAGTCAATGCCGCCAATTCGCAAATGCTGGGCTGCTTTTGTCCGAACCACGGGTGTATAGATAACGCTATCCATACCTATGCAGGTATTCAGCTTCGCGCCGCCTGTGCCGAAATTATGGAGCGACAGGGTCATGAGGAGGAAACGGGCAGTGCGAAAATCACACCCTCCTTTAATCTTCTCTGTGACTATGTACTGCACACTGTGGGCCCGATTGTAAGCGGCAGACTTACCCAAAGGGATAAGGCGCTTCTTGAATCCTGCTACACCTCCTGCCTTGAGCTGGCGAAAAAGAGCGGTGTAAAATCAGTGGCGTTTTGCTGTATTTCCACAGGCGAATTTCATTTTCCCAATGATAAGGCAGCGGAAATTGCAGTAGGTACAGTGAGAAAATACAGAGAACGGTGCGACAGTGAAACAGAGGTGATTTTCAATGTTTTTAAGGATGCAGACTACCAAATCTACAGAGAAATATTCGGATAAAATCCAACAGCTGAAAAATGAATTGGAAAGGGCTGACGCTGTTGTTATCGGCGCGGGTGCGGGACTTTCCGCATCAGCAGGCATGAGCTACAGTGGGGAGCGCTTTGAAAAGTATTTTTCGGACTTTGAGGAAAAGTACGGGATTCACGATATGTATTCGGGCGGGTTTTATCCCTTTGACACCTTGGAGGAATACTGGGCGTGGTGGTCAAGGCATATTCTTATTAACCGCTATGAAGCGGGAGTGGGAAAGCCGTATTCCGATCTTTTGCAGCTTGTAAAGGATAAGGATTATTTTGTGCTGACAACCAATGTGGATCATCAATTTCAGCTTGCGGGGTTTGACAAAAAGCGGTTGTTTTACACACAGGGCGATTATGGTCTGTGGCAATGCTCAAAGCCGTGTCATAACAAAAACTATGACAACGAGGAAACGGTTCGCCGAATGGTTGACGAACAAAAGGATATGAAAATACCGTCGGAGCTGATACCCTATTGTCCCATATGCGGTGCGCCTATAACAATGAATTTGCGGTGTGACGATACCTTTGTGGAGGACGAGGGCTGGCACAGAGCGGCGGAGCGCTACAGTGAGTTTATACGACGGCATAGAAATCTGCACATTTTATTCCTTGAATTGGGAGTTGGTATGAATACTCCCGTTATCATAAAATATCCCTTTTGGAAAATGACAGCGGAAAATACAAAGGCTGTTTACGCCTGCATGAATTACGGTGAGGTGTATGCGCCCGATGAAATAAAATCAAGGTCAATATTGATTAATGAGGATATAGGCAAAGCGCTTACACAGCTTTTGGTATAGATTTTAACGCCCCTCGGAGAGCATTATGGTTCTCAAAGGGGCGTTTTTGACGGAATGGAAATGTATACCGGTGCGGATTTCATCAATTATCATTCATTGGGGTACTTTTATTTTTTAAGTTGTTTCCCCACATAGCAAGCTCCGTAAGAATCGGAATTAAAGAGCGGACGGAATCCGTTATTTCGTATTCCACACGAATCGGCACCTCCAGATATTCCGTTCTTTTTACAAGTCCATCGCCCTCCAATTCTTTCAGGGACTTGGCAAGCATTGTATTGGATATGCTGCCCATTTTTCGTTTTATGTCATTATATCTGGTTGCACCGTCATTTGATAAAGAACATAAAATGGATATCTTCCATCTTCCGCCTATCGCATTCATCGCTTTTTGTAAAGGGCATCCTACGGTACAAGGACAGATATGTTCGTTTGCCATTGTGATTTCCTCCCATAGATAAGTTTTTTAGTACCTACTCAATAAAAACTGCGTTCTTGACACCGAAACAAGCCAATGCTATAATAATTATATCAGGCTTTAAATTAAAAGTAAATACTTTTTTAGGAGTTATCCCAAAATGGTTTTTACGAAGAGTAGGAAGCCTGTCGGATGCAATATATCATCAATGATGATTAGATTTCAAAGCTAAAAACATCAATTTAAAATAAAATATGAGGAGTAAATGTTATAAATATTCAAGTCAGGTACTTTTCCCGTGGCGGCAATACAAAGAAGCTGGCAGATGTAATTGCGGAAACGGTCGGCTGCAAGGCTGAGCAAATTCCTACGCCGATAGATGGCAAAGCTGACATTCTGTTCTTAGGAGCCTCTGTATACTGGGGCGGTATCAGCGCTGAAGTTAAGGATTATATTCAGAAACTGGACAAAAGTAAAATAGGTAAGGTTGTAGTTTTTTCCACATCTGCGCTTACAGAGAGGGCTTTTCCCCGCGAAATGGGTACTGTCGGCGTTGCAATGGCGCTTACGGTAACCGCCGTATGGGCGGCTGTCACCGCAGCGGTGCATTTTATTTCAACAAGGAATGAAGCAAGGGAGGAACGGCAATGACCCTGCTTGTAACGGTATTCGCGGCGGCGGCAGCAACAATCGCGTGGTACACAAGTCCGAAAGCGCGCAGGCTAAAGGTAAGCGCCCTTTGCTATATGTATTGGGGTGCGGCGCTTATGTGGCTTGTAGATGCGGCGTTTGAGTACGCTTCAATGGGCGCGGAGCTTTTCACCCCACCCCTTTCCGATATGCTCAACGATCTTTTCCTCGGACTTTCGGCAGTGGTACTTGGTATCGTCATTTGGACGGCGATAGTGCTGATAAAAGACCCGTTGGGCACTGTAAAATCCGCCTTTTCAAAGGGAAATAAGATTTAGGAGGGAAATGTATGCATCTCACAGCAAGAGAACAGGAACGCCTGATGATTCACCTTGCGGGAAATCTTGCAAGGGAAAGAAAGGAACGGGGGATAAAGCTGAATTATCCCGAATCAATCGCATATATAACCTCGGAGCTGTTAGAGCTTGCGCGTGAGGGAAAAACAGTTACCGAGCTTATGAGCATAGGCAGACAGCTTCTGACTGCCGATGACGTTATGGACGGTGTTCCCGAAATGCTGCACGAAATTCAGGTAGAGGCGACATTTCCCGACGGAACTAAGCTTGTGACCGTTCATGAGCCTATTATACCAAACGGAAAGGTTATTCCCGGAGAAATAATTGCGGAGGACGGAGAAATTGAAATTAATGCGGGAAAGGAAAGTATTTCCCTGACCGTTGTAAACACCGCAGACAGACCGATACAGGTAGGCTCGCATTACCACTTCTTTGAGGTGAATAAGGCGCTTGAATTTGACAGGAAAACCGCCTTTGGAATGAGGCTTGATATCCCCGCAGGCACGGCAGTGCGCTTTGAGCCGGGGGAGAGCAGGAGGGTAAGCCTTATTCCTATCGGAGGAAACCGTATAGGAATGGGACTTAACAGCCTTACGCAGGGCAGCATGGACGATGAAGCCGTAAAAGCCGCAGCTTTGGAAAAAGCTGCGCAGCTTGGATTTAAAGGAGTGTGACCGCTGTGTTTAAAATGTCAAGAAAACAATATGCCGATATGTACGGACCTACGACCGGCGACAGGGTTCGCTTGGGGGACACATCGCTTATTATCGAGGTTGAAAAGGATTATTGCGTTTACGGCGAGGAGGCTAAGTTCGGCGGCGGCAAATCTCTCCGCGACGGTATGGGACAATCCTGCACTGCGCCCGACAGCGTATGCCCCGATACGGTTATTACAAGCGCGCTTGTTGTGGATTACAGCGGAATTTACAAGGCGGATATAGGGATAAAGGGCGGTAAAATATGCGGCATAGGCAAGGCGGGTAATCCCGATATAATGGACGGAGTGACTCCGTCGCTGGTTTTCGGTGCGTCCACAGAGGCAATAGCGGGAGAGGGGCTTATCCTTACCGCGGGAGGAATAGACACTCACATACATTTCATCAGCCCCACGCAGATTGAAACGGCGCTTTATTCGGGTATCACCACAATGATCGGAGGAGGCACGGGACCTGCTGACGGAACCAATGCCACTACCTGTACCCCCGGACGGTTCAATATTGAAAAAATGCTGGAGGCTTCCGAGGATTATCCCATGAATTTAGGCTATCTGGGAAAGGGAAACGGTGCAGATTACGACACACTTGCGGAACAGGTGAAAGCGGGTGCCTGCGGTTTGAAGATACATGAGGACTGGGGCTCTACACCTGCGGTAATAGATAAGGCTCTCACCGTTGCGGATGACTATGACGTTCAAGTGTCCATACACACCGACACACTTAACGAGGGCGGCTTCGTGGAGGATACTATTTCAGCAATAAACGGCAGAACCATTCACACCTATCATACCGAGGGCGCGGGAGGAGGTCATGCCCCCGATATTATCCGTGCGGCGGCATTCCCGAATATTCTTCCGTCCTCAACAAACCCCACCATGCCCTTTACGAGAAACACTATTGACGAGCATCTGGATATGCTTATGGTATGTCATCATCTGGACAGCAAGGTGCCCGAGGACGTTGCCTTTGCGGATTCGAGAATACGCCCCGAAACTATAGCAGCCGAGGACGTTCTGCACGATATGGGCATTTTCAGTATGATGTCCAGTGACAGCCAAGCTATGGGACGAGTTGGCGAGGTTATTACCCGCACATGGCAGACAGCCTCAAAGATGAAGGATCAGAGGGGAATACTGCCGGAGGATAATGACAGGAACGATAATTTCCGTGTAAAAAGATATATTTCAAAATACACCATAAATCCCGCAATAACCCACGGTATATCCGATTATGTGGGCTCTGTTGAAGTCGGAAAGCTGGCTGATTTAGTGCTTTGGAAGCCGTCAATGTTCGGTGCAAAGCCCGAAATGATAATCAAGGGCGGATTTATATGCGCCTCAAAAATGGGAGATGCAAATGCGTCTATCCCCACACCTCAACCGGTAATATACACTAAAATGTTCGGCGCACACGGCCTTGCACGCAAGCGCACCTGCGCGGATTTTGTTTCACAGGCAGCGTTTGACGGCGGCATAAAGGCGCGTTTGGGACTTGGAAAGGCGGTTCTCCCCGTCAGAAATTGCCGCAGCATCGGTAAAAGCGATATGCGTTTTAACGACAGAACAGGGGATATAAGGGTAGATCCCGAAACCTATACGGTTACGGTTGACGGCGAAAAAATCACCTGTGAGGCTGCCCTGTCGCTTCCGCTTACACAGAAATATTATTTGTTCTAAGGAGGAAGGATTGTTGATTACGGAGAAAATTTACGGAAAGCTTGAAAAAACGGATAAAACCGTGGAATATGTATATATAGACTGGTTTGAGCGGGATAAAAGGCTGCTGCGGAAAATCACCGACAGCGGCGAGGAGATAGGAATAAAGATAGATGCGCCTTTGAATGAAAATGACATAATATACGAGGATGAAAGCCGCGTTATAGCTGTTGCGATTGCGCCGTCCGATTTGGTAAGCGTTGATGTTTTTACCATGAGGGAAATGGGCAGACTTTGCTTTGAGCTGGGGAACCGTCACTTATCCCTCGCTATAGGCGAGAATAACGTTAAATTCCCCTATGATGCGCCTACATTCGAGTATATTAAAAGACTGGGCTTTAATGCTGTAAAGGTGCATGAAAAGTTCACGGGATATACGGAGTGTAAGGGACATGCCCATACCGATTCACAGGGAAATCATATTCACAGTCATTCGCACCACGGAGAACATTCCCATGAATAACGTAAGCCTGATAAAGGTTATGCAGGCGATAGATCCCCTTTTCCCCATAGGTGCATTTACCCTGTCCAACGGCATGGAAACCTATGTCCAAAGGGGAATAGTCAGTGACAGGGAGAGCCTGCTGAGATTTCTGAAAGCATACGTTTACACTCTCCCCACAGGTGATCTCGGATTTGCGGCAAAGGCTGCCAAAGGTGAGGACTACGCCCTTTTGGACGAGCTTTTCTCCGCATCTAAATCACCCTTGGAGCTTAGAAGCGGCAGCGAAAAGCTCTGTCGGAGATTTATAAAATCCGAAGCCTTGCTGAACAGCTGTCCGTTGTTGGAGGAGTATAGCGAAAGGATAGCAGCGGGCGTGCTTGCGGGCAGTCACCCTGTGGCAATGGGTCTGTTTATCCGCGATATAGGGGCGAATTTGACGGAAAGTCTGGAAATGTACTGCTACAGCCTGCTGTCAGCTTCCGTTAATCATGCGGTAAAGCTTGTACCTCTGCGGCAGTCGGACGGTCAGTCGGCTTTATCGGAAATGATTGACGGTATTCCCGAAACGGTACAAAAGGCGCTGAACGTGTCTTTATACGATTTGGGCATAGGCGGAAGCGGATTTGATTTGCGTTCCATGGAGCATGAAGCCCTGCCCGCAAGACTGTATATTTCATAAACAAAAGGAGTGCTTATATGTCATATGTAAAAATCGGTGTGGGAGGACCTGTAGGGTCGGGAAAAACCGCGCTTATTGAACGGCTGACGAGAAAAATGTCGGAGGAATACAGCATCTGCGTTGTTACCAATGACATTTACACAAAGGAGGATGCGGAATTTCTTATAAAAAATTCGGCGCTTCCTGCCGAAAGGATAGTGGGCGTGGAAACAGGAGGATGTCCCCATACCGCAATAAGAGAGGATTGCTCCATGAATCTTGAAGCGGTTGAGGAAATGGCGGAAAAATTCCCTGACGTGAAGATTATCTTTATCGAAAGCGGGGGAGATAATCTTTCCGCAACCTTTTCTCCGGATCTGGCGGATGCATCGATTTATGTAATAGATGTGGCACAGGGCGAAAAAATTCCCCGTAAGGGCGGCCCCGGAGTAACACGCTCCGATCTGCTTGTTATAAACAAAACAGACCTTGCGCCGATGGTCGGAGCAAGCCTTGAGGTAATGGCATCTGATTCGGCGAGGGTGAGAAACGGACGACCATTTATTTTCAGCAATCTTATGACACTTGAGGGCGTTGATGAAATTATAGCATGGATAAAAAAATACGTTCTTTTTGAGGATCTGAAATGAGTATTCTTAATTTGACCGCCGAAAACAGAAACGGACAAACCGTAATAACTCACAGCAGCTTTACAGCGCCGCTGAAAATCGCTCAGCCCTTCTACCGTGACGGTTACACCGAGGTTATGATGATGGCCGCCGCCGCAGGTATATTGGAGGGCGATTTTTACGATATAAGCCTGACTGTAAGGAAAGGAGCGGCACTTAAATTCACCGAGCAATCGTATACAAAGATATTTAAGTCGGGTAAAAAAGGCTCTTCGCGGCGAATAAGAATTACCGTGGAAAGCGGCGGCAGGCTTCATTATCTTCCCACCCCCACCATACCCTTTGCAGGCAGTGCTTTCTGTGACAGCACGGAAATACATCTTGAAAGCGGAAGTAAATTTATCATGACCGATATTCTGTCCGCAGGACGCATTGCCATGAATGAACGCTTTGCCTTTAAAAGCTACCGCACGAGAACAGCGGTATATTCCGATGAAAGACTCTGCTTTCTGGACAATCGGAGGCTTGTGCCCTCGAAATGCGATTTGGCGGGAATAGGCTTTTTCGAGGGATATTCACACTGTGGAATGATGTATATTTTCGGTGAAAATATCGGAGATAAGCTGCCGAAAAGCGGTGGTGCGGAGGCTGCAATGACAAAAGCCAAAGAGGGAATATGCATCCGTGCCTTTGGCAGCGCGGGAGAGGATATCGCGGAGCTTTTTGCGGATGTGATACGTGGAATAAAGCAATAAAACAGGGCATATGAAGGAAAAAATCATATGCCCTGTTATTTTTTATCCTCATTCAGTTATTACTGTCTATAAGCGCTTGAAATTCTATTTTTCTCACTCAAACACACCCGATAAATCGAAATCGGGTGTATATTCCTCCTTTGCCGAGGAACGCTCCTGCATATACCCCTCAAAGCCAAGCTCTCTTGCTTTTTCCACAACGCATTCGTATTCATAGGTTGAAATACGGCGGTTAATTTCCTTATGCTCACTACTTCTGTAAAAGGGCGTATACTGGCTCATAAGGCTAAGCAGGAAGCTGCCGCAGCCAAATTCGGAGTGAATATAATCCAAAATATCCTCCGAATCCCGCCTGCATGAGGGAAGCACCATATGCCTTATTATTACTCCGCTTTTCATAAGACCGCTTTCGTCAAAAACAGGCTTTCCTTTTTGAGAAATCATAAATTCGGCCGCTGCCGATGCAACATCGAAATAATCCTCCGCATCGGAATATTTCTTTGACAGAACACTGCTGCGGTATTTTATATCGGTAAGGTATATGTCAATATAATCGTCAATCAATTTCAGGGACGATACCGAATCGTATCCGCCGGTGTTGTACACAATCGGTATATCAAGCCTGTGCTTTACGCTGTCAAGGGCAATAATTATCTGGGGAATATAGTGGGTGGGAGTCACAAGGTTTATGTTGTGTGCTCCCTTATCCCTAAGGCGCAGAAATATATCCCCCAAAGCCTTGGGTGATATATCCGCCCCAAAGCTTTCGGCGGATATTTTGTAATTTTGGCAGTAGCAGCATTTTAAGCTGCAGCCCGAAAAAAAGACCGTTCCCGAACCCCTTGTGCCTGAAATGCACGGCTCCTCCCACATATGAAGATAAGCCTTGGCTACACGGGGATTTTTCCCCGCTCCGCAGAATCCTACGGAGCTTTGCCTATCTGCGCCGCATTTTCTCGGACAGATTCGGCAGGGGGATATAAGGAAATCAATGTCAGCGGTTTCCATTATCCTTAAATCTTATCCAGTGCCTGACGAACATCATCAAGTATATCGTCGATATTCTCCAGTCCCACGGAAAGACGAATCATTCCGCCGTCAATTCCTGCCGCCACGAGCTGCTCATCGGTAAGCTGTCTGTGGGTTGCGGAAGCGGGATGAAGTACGCAGGTACGTATATCAGCCACATGAACCTCATTTGAAGCAAGGGTAAGGCTGTCCATAAAGCGTATTGCAGCGGGTCTGCCGCCCTTTACGGCAAAGGATATTACTCCGCTTACGCCCAAGGGAAGATACTTTTCGGCTAACTTATGGCACTTATCATCCTCAAGAGCGGCATAGGTTACAGACTCAACCTTGTCGGAGGACTTCAGGAATTTAGCAACCGTAAGACCGTTCTCGCAATACTGCTTCATTCTGATAGCCAGTGTTTCCAGTCCAAGATTAAGCAGGAACGATGAGTTTGCGGCGGGATAACAGCCAAAATCTCTCATAAGCTGCATTCTTGCCTTAACTATATAAGGCGCAAAGGAATATTTCTCGGTATATACCGTTCCGTGATAGCTTTCGTCAGGCTCGGTCATTGACGGGAAATTACCGTTTGTCCAGTCAAATTTACCCGAGTCAACAATTACACCGCCTACCTGAACTGCATGACCGTCCATATACTTTGATGTGGAGTGTATAACTATATCCGCTCCCCATTCGATAGGTCGGCAGAGTATGGGAGTTGCAAAGGTATTGTCCACAATAAGGGGAACACCGTGCGCATGAGCAGCCTTTGCCCAAAGCTCGATATCAAGAACATTAACTGCAGGGTTGGCTATTGTTTCGCCGAATACAGCCTTGGTATTAGGCTTGAAAGCGGCGTTAAGATCCTCCTCGGTTGCATTGGCATCCACGAAAATACATTCAATACCCAGCTTTTTAAAAGTAACGGCAAAAAGATTTATAGTGCCGCCGTATATAGCCGATGATGCGATAAAGCTGTCGCCGCACTCGCATATATTAAGTATGGAGCAAAGGGTTGCAGCCTGTCCGCTTGAGGTACACATAGCCGCAACGCCGCCTTCCAGTGCGGCAATCTTCTTTTCAACCGCATCTGTGGTGGGGTTCTCAAAACGGGAATATATAAGGCTCTTAGTGGGGTCGTCAAAAACGTCCGCCACATCGTTTGTGGAATCATAAACATAGGTTGTGCTTTGTACAATAGGCACTACCCTCGGCTCACCGTTTTTAGGGGTATAGCCCGCATGGAGACATTTGGTTTCGATTTTTGCATCAGCTTTTAATTCTTTCATTGCAACATTACCGCCTTAAATATAAAATATGGAAAAATACAATTTTCCTATGCAATTTCCAAGAGAAATTATACCACACTCAAGGAAAGATGTCAAGTATTCATGAAAAGACGGATTAATTCTAATTCTACGCTGTTGGGAAGCAAGGGCAAAAAATCGTTAATTTTTTCATAAAATTTTGCTTACTATATTGTAATTGGCAAAAAAATATGATATAATTATAATGTCTATAAAATGTTGGGAGGCTATATCATGGGACAATACATAACAGCCTATCTTAAAGCGGTGGAAGCCGCTCTTGCCGATGAAAGCGGAAAAATAGATTTGGATGCCTTGAAAAAGGAGCATTTGCAGCAAATAGAATTTATTCAGCATGAACGGCTTATTCATCTGATGGTAACTATTATGGTTATTATCATACTTTTTATCGGTCTTGTTATCTTCTTTATAACAAGCATTACTGCCTTTGCCATTGTCGATGCGCTGCTGCTTATACTTGCATTCTGCTATTTGGGGTATTACTTTTTCATCGAAAATACCACACAAAAGCTTTATTGCATTTATAACCGCATTTGCCTGAAAATTGACGAAAAAAACAACAAGGCGCAGGGCTTGGAGGAGGTTCTTGACAAGCCCCACCTTGTGAAATATGTCGGTGTGTAAGCCGAAAAAATCAAAGCTACATTGAATGGAGCGTTATCAGTGAATATAACACCGGAAATAGTCCGCAATATTATCGATAACGGGGATATAACCGTTGAATTTCAGCCCATCTATTCCCTTAATACAAGGAAATTTATCGGACTTGAGGCACTTTCACGGGGAGTTTACGAGGGTCGGTTAATATCTCCCTTTTTCCTTTTTGATTATGCCAAAAGCGAAAACCGCACCTTAGAGCTGGATCGTATATGCAGGGAAAAGGCAATGAAAGCGTTTACCGCTCAAAGCAGCGCCCCAACCCTGTTTATAAACTTTGAAGCCTCCGTACTCAACGGCATTACATCGGGTACGGGAGAAATACAAAAAACTGCGGCGGAAAACAATATCCATCCGCAGAATATTGTGATTGAGCTTAACGAATCACGGGTAAAGGATTCATACAACCTGCTGATGTTTGTGGATTTTTACCGTTCAAAGGGATTTTTGATCGCTCTTGACAACGTATCAAACGGTCTTGATACCCTAAACCGCATTATGCTTATAAATCCCGATATAATCAAGATTGACCGTGCAATCGTTTCAAACATTGACACCAACACATACAATCAAGAGGTGTTCAAGTCCATAATAAGCGTCGCAAAGCAGATAGGCGCAATGACTGTTGCGGAGGGCGTTGAAACGGTGGATGAGGTTATTACCTGTATGCTTATGGGCGTTGATTATTTTCAAGGCTTTTATTTCCAAAAGCCGGAGCAGTTTAATTACCTTTTTACCAATGAAGTGCGTATACGGGTTGAGGACGCGGCACAGCGGCTGAATATTTCCACAAAAAAGAATGCAACCGTTGCTAATTTGAGCCTTGAAAGCTATAGGCGGATAATATACGATTTGGTGAACCGACTTTCCGATTCCGAGCATGATAATTACAATGAGGAGCTTAAGCGCTATGTTGCGGAGCATAACGAAATCGAGTGTGCCTTTCTTATTAACTCGGACGGATTTCAGATAACCGATACCGTTATGACCGATGACATAGAAATACTCGAGGGATATCACCCCGCGCTTATGGGAACGCACCATGATATAAAGAACTATTTCTATGCCATTAAGGAGCAGATTGAGGATCCGTTCATATCGGGCTGGTACATATCCAATGCGACAGGTAAAAGCTGTAAAACCATTTCCTCGAAATTTTACAACAAAAAGGGCGAAATGATTGTTGCCTGCGTTGACCTTAAACGTCAAAGTGGATTATAAATATCCGATGTGGACATAATGACATAAACGGCAGATACTGTGAACTGTATCACAATATCTGCCGTTGGTACTATTCAGTACAATATTTTTATATGGTTATGACTTAGCGCCGCTCTTGTAGCTGTCAATCATCTTTTTAACCATCATACCGCCGATAGAGCCTGCCTCTCTGGAGGTAAGGTCACCGTTATATCCGTTTCTGAGGTTTACGCCCACTTCGTTGGCAGCCTCCATCTTAAATCTTTCAAGAGTTTCTCTGCCCTGAGCAGTAAGATTATCGCTTTTCATACTATTATTTCTCCTTTTGTTCTGATTTGTGAAACGATTTTATTTTTTGCTTTATCGTTTCTCTTTGGGCTTGCAATAATATTGTGTGTGCAACCGAAAAAAATATTAGCGGAAATGATTTGATTAAGTGGTACAATATTCTTAAAAGGAGTTTTTTATGAAAATAGATTCTATCGGCTGCGGCTACAGACATGACGAGGAGTTTGAAATGAATTGTCCGTCCGGTATAGGGTGCTGGCTTTTGCTGCTGGTAAAGACACCTGCTGCTTTTTATATAGGCGAAAGAGAGTACAGAACCGAAAGCAATTCATTTGTACTCTTATCACCGAAAATTCCCGTAAAATATTCGGGCAACGGTGGGTGCTACGAGGACGATTGGCTCTTTTTCGGAGGTTGGTCGCCCTACGAGGATTATTTTTCTCAAATGGGAATACCTATAAATACTGTCATTGAATCGAAAAATCTGGACGAGGCTTCCGGAATCATGCGTATAATGTCCTATGAGCATTACAGCAACGACAAATTCACCGAAAAAAATGGAAGATCATTATATGGAAATACTGTTCATGAAGCTGGCGCGAATTGCATCGGGAATACCCCAGCCCTCACCAAACCTTTCCGCAAGCGGCAGCGAAAACCTAATCAGACTTCGCACCGAGCTTTACAGCTTTCCCGAACGGGCAAAATCCATAGATGAGCTTGCAGAGGCTGTCGGAATGAGCCGTTCCGGCTTGCAGCACCGATATAAGCGTATGTTCGGCACGAGTATTACCGAAGATGCTATAAGCGGCAGAATACAACGAGCATCGCAGCTGCTTTCAGCCACAATGCTCACCGTTTCCGAGATAGCCTATCGCTGCGGTTATGCCAATGAATACACATTTATGCGCCAATTCAGGGAGCGAACGGGAATGACACCCACACAATATCGCCGCAGCGGTGTACGCGGCTTCGATTAAAAGATATATTTGCTTGTATAGTAATATTTCAGATTCCAGTCGCGTAGGTCGTATCCATGCGCATCTATCATCTTTTCGAGGTAATTGTCAAAAACGATAAAATTAACGCCCTCGGCATTCACTGAATAATCCGTGCCGTTCAGTATAATCTCACAGGTATCTCCCGCATTTACGCCGCCGCTTACAACCTGCAGTGTGACCTTTCCGTCATAAAGGGTTATCTCCTCGGAAATAAGGTCGTCGGATACTATATTAAGGAACGATTCGCCGTTTGTAAAACCCATTACGCAGCTTTTTCCGTCAAGGTCGTTAAGCCTTGTTTCAGCGCCCAGCTTAACAAGGGCATTGTCATATATTTCCTCGGGATTTCCTGACGCATAGCCTTTTATTACGGCAATTATCGTATACCTCTCCCTGTGATTATAAGCCTTTGTTAAAAATTCATAATATTCATCGCCGATAAATACATCTCTGTAATTAAGCGTCCGATCAATCTGCGTTTCGGAGAGCTTATCTATAGCTTGAATTAGTGAATGGTAAGGGAAAACGCCGTGAACACCGCTTGCGGCGCAATAATCGTTATAGATCAGCATTACAGCCAGCAGAACAGCGTAAACCGCCTTGTGTACAGGATTTTGAGTAATGCTTTTCGGCAGTCGCTTAAAAAATCCCTTTAGCTTCACCGCACCCTTTCCGTCAAAATATTCCCTGTAAAAATCCAATACCTCCGGGACGGTAATAAGGGTAAAAATATAGACAGGCATTGAAAATCGTTCGAGTATAAAATGCTTTGTGACAAAAATCCATATAAAGAAGCTGTAGAACATAAAGCTCATCAGGACAGCGGAATATTCGGATTTTTTTCTCCAGCCCAAAAAATATGCCGCGCCAATGAGTATCAGCAGAAAAGCGGGTACAATAAGATAGCTTTTTGACAGTCCCCTTGTTACATACTGCGTTCCCTCATAGACCGAGTAGAAGGGGAGAATATACGTCACAACGAAATGCAATATCCTTTCCGAAAAAACAACAATAAGAGCGCCGACAGCGCTGAGGGCACAAAGGGATTTGACATTGGGCTTTATAAGCACAGAAAGAAAATAGATAGGCAGCATTACAAGGCTGGTGTAATGGAACATTCCCGCCGCAAGTATTACAAGAACTGCGGGGATATGCTTTTTATCCCTGAAAAATCTGTAGCCCAGAAAAATTATTGCCACGGAAAGACTTTGTCGGGTGAAGTTTATGGAATTGTAGAAAAACGTAATGCACACATACATAAGTGTGGATAGCCATACATTTTTACTATACCTATAAATGATATATGCGGTGGGCAGGAGTATAAGCAGAGCAACTATTCCGTTGAACACCGTATATTCCACTGTGAAAATGCTTACAATTTTCATCAGGAGGATATAGCCGGGCTCCATAAGGTCTTTAATAAGATCCTTCCATGTGGTGTTGCCGTATACAAAATTATAAAAAATGCTGCGGTAGCTGAAATAATCGTTCCCGATACCATATCTGAAAACCGATAAAAAAAACAGATATCCGAATGTCACCGCGACATACAGAAGCTTCTTTTTCGGAGAGGGGTTTCTTACACAAAGAGGATAAGCAAGTCCCAAAATGAGCGCAAAAAGGAGATAGTACACAGCCATAAGAAAAGCCTTTCATAAGGAAAATGTATGGTAATGCGGAATGCCTGCGGAAAATCCTCCGATATTATTCCGCTTTGGCGGAACAATCCATATCAGAAAGATAAGCTTTCATGCTGTGGAAGCTCTCCTCACTGATAATATGCTCCATTCTGCAGGCATCGGAGGCGGCGGTGTCGGGATTTACGCTAAGAACACGCATTAAAAATTTGGAAATGACCACATGCCGTTCGTAAACAGCTTCAGCCTTTTCCTGTCCCATAGGTGTCAAAACGATTTTTCCGCCGCTTTCAACAGTAATATAACCGTTACTGCGCAATATAGTCATAGCGCGGCTTATGCTGGGTTTGGAATAACCAAGCTCCGTGGCAATATCAATCGATCTTACATATCCTGTCTTTTTATTCAGCAAAAGAATGGTTTCGAGGTAGTCCTCTCCGGATTCATATATGGCCATATAAAAGCCTCCTTAACAATAGTAAGCATAAGTAAATTATATCATATTTTTCACTGCGTTTCAAGTATTATTGTGAAAAAAATATAAATCCTAAGCTAATATCCTATTTTTGCCGTAAGGAATTTTATTCATTCAGGTGTATAATATTCTTGATAGGTGAAAAACTACTAAAGGATCGCCGATTAAGATGACAGTCGTGTTTCCGACATAACAAGCCCACCGCAGACAGTGCCTTGAAACCATATTTAATCACGATTCGCAAAATTAATTTTAAAATCAGGGAAATAGCGGAAGCAGACAACTGTCCGCTGTTTTAACAATGGAGGAATATAAGCTATGAAAGCTACCGGTATTGTAAGACGCATTGACGACCTGGGACGCGTGGTTATACCTAAGGAAATAAGACGTACGATGCGTATAAGAGAGGGCGACCCCCTTGAAATATACACCAGCTCCAACGGAGAGGTTATCTTTAAGAAATATTCGGCTATTAACGAGATGGCTGACTCCGCCTCACAGGTTGCCGAGGTTATGACAAGACTTGCCAACTGCCCCACAGTAGTATTTGATAGGGATCATGTGGTTGCGGCTGCGGGCGTACAAAAGAAGAAATTTAACGAATGCCGTGTATCACAGGGCCTGGAGGAATTTTTAGAGCATCGCAAGAATTATATATGCACATCCGCCGACGATACGAAGGTATTTCCCGTCGAAGGAATAGACCGCCCCGCCATTGCGTGTACACCCATAATGTCCGCCGGTAATGTAACCGGTGCGGTTGCGTTTCTTGCGCCCTCCTCGGAGGAAGCGTCCGCCGCTACTGAGGTGCAGAAAAATCTTATTCAAGCCGCTGCTCAATTTCTCGGCAAGCAGGTTGAGGACTAAATCGGAATACCACCGCGCAAGGACAGTGCAGTCCTTGTACGGTGTTTTTCAGCGGCGCTTTTTTATTCGGTAAATAAGGATGGATACGCCTGATAAAACCACATCCGTTGAAACAGCTATTACAAATTCGGCTGACTACGGCTCTGTTATGGCGCTGCCCATAATCGTTGTAAGGATAATTCCGGGCGCTGTACCCAAAAATGTACCTGCAATGTATGATTTATAGGAAAAGCCCATTCTCCCAAGAGATAGACTGACTATATCATAGGGCAATACGCTGATTATCCTAAGGAAAAACGAGGAGAAAAATCGGTTGTCGCTTATCAGTGAACGAATTTTTATCAGCTTTTCATTCTTGATTTTTATAGGCTCTGAGCCTCCGTGGGTCAGCGAAAATCTGCCTATAGAGTATGGTACGGTAGCCATAATAATTATTCCCGCAAGGTTTACGGGGATTGAAATGTAAATTGGCAGAATAGCACCGCAAACCGCCGCAATAATCGCCATTGGGAAAAAGAACGACAGGGATTTAAGCGCATACATAAGAAGTATTATAAGCGCGGCTGCTATGGGTTCCTCGGGAGTGTATGCAAGCAGCTGGTCAAAGGTAAGCTTACGCAGCACTGTAAGATAGACTATCGCCATTATCCCTATCATAATCAGCGGCGAGACTCTTGACAGTATACTTATTATATTCGCTCTTTTCTCTTTCATCAGCTTCACTTCCTTTGCATTATTATACTACCGCCCACTATTTTTTCAACGCAAAAGGTGATATTACTGTGATAAATAGATGAAAGTGTAAAAATCTATTGTTTTTCGCCTTTTAATGTGCTATAATACACAGTAGGAACATCATTTGGGAAAGGGTGAGGTTTATGATAGATTATACAGGTTATAAATGTAAATCCTGCGGTAATACCTTTAAGCAGGATGATGATATAGTAGTATGCCCCGACTGCGGTACTCCATATCACAGGGATTGTTGGAGGGCGCAGGGAAAATGCATTAATGAAGAGCTTCACGCCGCAGGTGCAAGCTGGCAGATTGAAACCGAAAGAGAAAAGGAAAGGCAGAATGCCGAACGTGACACGGTAAGCTGCGCCATGTGCGGGAATAAGCTGCGTTCGGATCAGCTTTATTGCGATAAATGCGGCGCTCCGTCACCCGAATTTCCCAAACTGAACGCCCAACAGGCAGGTCGGCAATTCAACGGCGGTTACTACAGAACACAGGGCGGTGCGGAAACAGGCAATTCCTATCAGAATACGGGATTTGCTCAGCAAATGTTCATAAATCCCAATGAGGATTTCGGCGATGGAGTTACCGCAAGCGAGCTTTTGGAATATGTGGGAAATAACACCATATACTATATGCCGAAATTCAAGTTCATGAAGGACAGCCGTGTAAAGCTTTTCCCGAATCTTTGTGCAATGCTTTTCCCGGAGCTGTATTTTTCATACAGGAAAATGCCCCTTACGGCACTGGCTGTCATGCTGCTGAAATGCATATGCTCCATTCCCGATGTAATACTTAATATGCAGAGTATGTCCGACTATATGCCGGAATATCTGAACGCATTTTTCCCATCGGCGGTAAGCTATTACGAAAATTTCCTCACTATAAATACTTCAACCTCAGGCTTCCAGGGACTGTATATTTTCTGTACAGCCATAAGCTGGGTTTTAACCCTTGCATTAGGCTTTTTCGGAAATTATATGTATATGCGTCATTCCATCAGAAAAACCGCACAGCTTAAGCAGCTGGCGGCGGAAAGAAATGTGGACAAATCCATTCTTATCCGCGAAAACGGCGGCACCTCATGGGCGATTACCATTGCTTTTTTGGCAATTTACATGGTTCTTACCTATGCAATATCAATCGGTGTGATTTTCATTGTACAATAAGGCGCCTTACTGAAGGAGGAAGTGCTATGGACGAGGTCAGCGGCAGAATAATACAGGTGAGAGAGGCGCTGCGGCTGTCACAAAAGCGGTTTGGCAGGAATATCGGCATGAACCGTGACACGATAAATAATCTTGAGCATGACAAGGTCAGGATAAAGGATTTCCATAAAAAATGCATCTGCCTTTATTACGGAGTAAATGAGGACTAGCTTAATATAGGCGAGGGTGAAATGTTTACGGACGAAAAAGCCGCGCTTCTTGAGCGGTTACAGGCGGTTTATTCCCTTTCGGACAGCGATGCAAGGATGATAGCCCGCTTCGCGGAAATGCCGAAGGAAAAGCGTAAATGCATACACTCATTTATTGAAATTGCAGGGGAGCTTGACTAAGGAAATTAATATGATACGCATAGCGGCTCGGTTCGGTATGCGTATTTTTTCGCCTATCGTCAATCGGTTAATCGGCATTTTTCCCAAAGAACCGAAATTCAGTTATATATAGTAACGGCTTGTTTTTTGAAAATTCACATTTATGTGTTACACTAACAATATGGTTTTTCATTAAACCCCATGAAAAGAGGATGCCGAATGAGGAATAATTTTGACTTTATCCTGAATACCTATTTTAGTGATTTCGTGAAGATTATCATGGTGAATAATAACACAGGTGAATTTCAGTTTTTAAGACGGCTTCCGGAGGAGGAAACTCCCGAATCTCTGGACATTCGTACCATTGACGAATATGCGGAACGTATTGTAGCAAAGCAGATGCGCACACAGAATGCCGCCGAGGATATAGTTTTTCACTCGAAATCGCAATATATGAAGCAGCTTGCGGAGAGCGGGGAGTACAAATCGGTGCATACCGATATATATCACATAGGCGATCGTTATTTGTGGCTTACCTGCCGCATTTCAATTCCCAAGGATTTTTCCGAGGAAAATCCTTGGTATCTTATCACATGGAAGCCTACCGACAGCGAAACGGAAGCAATGGCGGAATTAATGGTTATTTTTTCGACCTGCTTTTATAAGGTGTTAAAGGTAAATCTTACCGTGGATACCTTTGAGATAGTCAAGGTTATCGATGACGAGCTGAATTACGATGTTGTAAATACCAATCGCATAACCGAGTGGTGGCGGCTTTTTGCCGAACAGGGCTGCGTATATAAGGACGATATTTCCATATACCGGCGTTTTACGGATATTGCATATCTTAGGCGTCAGCTGAAATCCGGTAAAAGGTTTTTGCGCTGCCGTTACCGCAGAAAAAACGGTGACGTTTTCCGCTGGGTCAGCATGGAAATAATACCCTCTCTGGATTATACCGATGAAAACCAGTCGGTTATGCTCTATATCCGCGATATAAACGATGACTATATCAGCGATGTTATGCACCAGCAGGAGCTGGAGGATATCTGTTACCATGACAGCGCCACGGGACTGTATAACCGTCTGCAATACAACAGGCTTTGCGATAAATTTGCGGACGGCTGTGAAAATTCGGTAGGTCTGATCTTTGCGGATCTGAACAGACTTAAATATATAAACGATAACTATGGTCATGCTCAGGGGGACAAGTATATAAAGGATTTCGCTCTTATGCTTGCCGCACAATTTGGTTCGGAGTACAGCTATCGTTTGAGCGGCGATGAATTTATCGTGGTTCTGCAGAATATTTCCCGGGAGCATTTTTACGCATTGTCGGAGGATTTTTACCGATCTGTTCAGCAGATGGAGATACCCGTTGCCGCTGTGGGCAGTGCTTATGAGGGCAGCGGCGGAAAAATCTTGAAGCAATCGAAAGGCAAGCCGAGCTTAATATGTATGTGGATAAAAAGAATTTTTACGAAAGGTTTTCGGAATACAGCAGAAAGAAAAGTACAATTATATAGCCCTTGCGCCCCCGCGTTCCGTATTGGGAATGTGGGGGCAATTTAATATGAAGCTGAAAGACAAGAAAATTGAAATCCTTGCGAAGACCTATCCCATGACGCAGTAGGAAACAGCATTGTTTCCTATGAACCGATAACTGACCCTATATGGGTGTATTTTCGGCAACTGTTTATGAAAGAGTTATACGGCGTTACAGTGCAGGGCGGTCGCTGTACTCTTTCCCGCATTTAGGGCAACGGGCAAGCACAGGTTTTCCTGCATCCATGTGGGCAAGCATAGCAAGGTTTTTACCCGTTGCTGTAATGTCCACTGTTCTCTCACAACACGCCGTTGCATTCGGATATTCGGGAATTGTGATTGTATAGCCGTTTTCGTCCGGCGTTGCTATAATGTGATATGGTTTTGCCATGATAATATATCGCCCTTATTCATTTATCAGTGAAACAATCCAGTTTAACCAGCCTTTTATGCTGGAAGCACGGCGTCTGAAGGTTTCATCACTATTTACTTTATACAGCCCGGATTCTTTCATAACTGAAACAATATCACTCATCGGCGGCATAACTCCACAGCGAAAATATAACCGCAACGCTTTGTTGAAAGCACCATGGGACAAAATACAACTGCAAAGCGCAAGTTGACGTTGCTTATAATTTAAGGCAAGAATTTTTCTTCCTGTTGTACTAATCGAATAAACGGGCGTCCTTCCCTCTGTTTCTTTTTCCAGTAGCCCCAAATAACGAGCTGCGTCTGTATAATAATTTGTCTGACGCGAATCAAAATCATACTGTTCCGTAACATTAGAGCGGCTTAACCTGTGTTCGCAAACTAATTCGCACAAATTGATGACACGTTCAAACTTGTCGGCTTGCGGGAAAGGAATTTTTGGTTCTTCCACCACTTGAACAGAATCCAATACATTTTGAATATCTGACACAGAAATTGCGGTATCCTCGACAGAATAATTCCGCTGTTTAATCATCTTTAATGAACTGTAATTTTGCTCATCTTCAAAAGCATATTCATACAGCCTGTATATACCATTAGAATATACAAGAAAAATCGGCCTGACGGGTTTTGTTATACGGCCTTGCCATACACGAAACGGGTAGTATAATTGCCTAATCAAAAAGTCCTCTGACAAATCCCGTTTTGCTTCAAACAATGCCAGACTGTCAATCCCCTCATATGCTGCATCAATTTCAATCTGGGAATTGCTAACATTAACCTGCCGGGTACCGCCATTTATTGTATCTCCAAAAAAAAATGAAAAATCACCTGACCCCATTCGCCCGGAAACAGTGGCAACAATATTGCTATCTTCCATAAAATCGGCGATAATACCTGCTGCAACAGCACAATTCAATGCGATTGCTTCGCTTGGGATGTTGTTGCAATCTAAACTTTGTATGTAAGACGGTAATGAAACCTGTGTAATGGGCGAATTATTCTCTTCAAAACTATGGTATGCGTCAAAGTGTGAGATAACATAATCACCACGAGTTATAGGAAGAATGGCCAGTTTGTTTTTAGCAAAAAGTTCCGGCAAATTTACTGTGTGGTCAAACATGGCCATTAAACGCGGCTCACGGAATTCTTTTATCTGTGCAGCAGATATATTGAAAAATCCGTCCGTTTCTACATGATGTAAAATATCATATTTTTCAAATAGCTGTCCCCACGCTTTATCATTTAAGCCTGTACTACTCATAGTTTCTCACCACCACTTCATCAACGTCGCCGCGCTTACTTGCAACGGAATTTATTGCACGTTTAGCTTGAACAGTAGTAATATTGTAAGCTGAATACTGTTCCATAATAAAAGCGGTTGCAGAATGAAGTGCTCCCCTTTTGTTAGA
>MSHL01000028.1 GCA_001941135.1 Ruminococcus sp. Zagget11 | reverse complement strand
GCGTGGATTTTAATATTCATCAGAAACCGAACAACCCACACTGCCACATCATGCTGACGCTCCGGCCTCTGGACGAGCATGGGCAGTGGATGCCGAAAGGAAAACTTGTCTATGACCTGGACGAGAACGGCGAGCGTATCCGTCTCCCCAGCGAGAAATGGAAATCCCACAAGGAACCGACCGTTGACTGGAGCGAACAGGGCAAGGCCGAGGAATGGCGAGCTGCATGGGCAGATGTTGTGAACCGTCATCTTGAAATGAATGGTTTTACAGAACGCATTGACCACCGCAGCAACGCCGACCGCGGCATTGAAGAAATTCCATCCATTCACATGGGGCCTGCCGCCTGTGCGATGGAGAAGAAAGGTATTCCGACAGAACGCGGCGACATTAACCGGCAGATCAGAGCAGCCAACAAGCTTATCAAAGAAATCCGGACAAGGATCAACGACCTGAAAGACTGGCTGTCTGCTCTCACCACAGCCATGAAAGAAGTCATTGAGGAAGCGAAGCCTCCCAGCCTAGCTGACCTGATGGTGCAGTATATCCTCCGAGGAAGTATCATCCGTCGTTTCAGAATCAGTGTCAGCAGATGTATCCGGAATGGTAATCGTTCCTTCCGCAGTTGCTGTCTTTGTCGCCGTGTCCGCCGCAATGTCAATCAATATCTGCGCGATAAACTCAGCACTCGTGTCCTGCGAAGCGGCAAACTCAATGCTCACCACCTCAGTCTTTGAACTTCCGATGGTATAAGCAGAAGCATTCGTGTAAGTGTGTATTGCAATCTCCGCGGCGTCCACCTGGCTAAGAAGACCTGAGATATTTTTGTCATTCTTTGACTTTGCCTGTGAGAGCCTCGGATTTTTACCCACGCACTTTAAAGTCATCTTGCCGCCAATGACGCAGTTAAAAGATGTGATGCAGGTAATCTGCTCCTCATCCGCAGTGCCGCCGGAGAACCTGAGAACGTCTCCCGAATCCAGAGCAGGTTTCCAATCGTGTCAGAATCAAACGGCACGTAATTCACCGCCTGCAGGTCATCAAGAATATTCATGCAGATTTCCTGCCTGGTCGCCTCCAGACCAAACTGCAGCAGAGGATTTGAGCCAAGGTTCATGGCCAGTCCTGTTTATAATAAAGAAGCCGCCGAGGATTTGTGCCACATTTGAAAATTATAAGCAGAAGCAGTACGATATACTGGCAGACAAAATCCGTGAGTCTGTTGATATGGACAGGCTATACGAGATCCTTCGTAAAGGGGTATAACAGCAGGAGGCAGATGGCCCCGCCTCCTGCTCTATCGGAGAAGCGGCCGTTCCTTTATCCCTGCCTGGTAAAAAGCGGGATCTTTTCGAGCGGTGCCGCTACAGGTATTGTCTGGCCTCCCTCCTGAATTTCCCCGGTCCATATATTTTTCCAGGATAGTCCTTTGGGCAGATATACGCTTCTGTTTCGGAGCCCTTTTTCTGTTATCGGTGCAACTAACATATCCGGGCCGAACATATACTGAGTCTCCACTTTCCAGCACATTTGATCTTCCGGAAAATCATAAAACAACGGACGCATGATGGGGGTTCCTTTTTTATGCGCTTCTTTCATAAGACCACGGATATAATCCCGCATGGATTCACGGATCATGAGGTATTGTTCGCAGATCGCGTAAACCTCTTCTCCATAGCTCCACACTTCGTTTGGGGCGCCGGATCGGCAGTGAGCCCCGCCGGTTGTGCCAAATTGAGGCTGTCTTGGTTCCCGGTCTCCGTGCAGGCGCATGACCGGACAGAAGGTTCCCCACTGGAACCAGCGGATGAAAAGCTCCCGAAAATCCGGATCATTGGGATCCCCGCCATGGAATCCGCCGATATCCGTCGTCCACCAGGGGATCCCTGCTAGTCCCATATTCAGCCCGGCAGCCAGCTGGTTGCGCATGCTCTCAAAACTTGAAGCGATATCCCCGGACCAGACGAGCGCTCCATATTTCTGGCTGCCTGCCCAGGCACAGCGCAAAAGATTCACGATCTTGTCCTGACCCTGCTGCTTCATACCTTCGTAAAAGGTTCGGGCATATTCTGCCGGGTAGATATTTCCGATTTCCAGATCTGTTCCGGCATAATACCGGTAGTTGTCGAAATCATAGGCAGTATATTCAGGCTCCGCTTCATCCAGCCAGAACACATGAATGCCTTTGTCATAATAGTTTTTCTTTGCTTTCTGCCAGACGTATTCCCGGGCAGCCGGGTTGGTTGCATCATAATGGATTGTGGCTCCCTCAAAATCAAGGCCGGTTCTGACGCCCCTCTCGGTGCGGATCAGATACCCATTTTCTAGCATTTCATTATAATTTTCCGACTCCCGGTCTACGGTCGGCCAGATAGAAACCATCAGCTCTACACCCATATCTTTTAATTTCTGAACCATGCCATCCGGATCCGGCCAGTAGACCGGGTCAAATTTCCATTCTCCCTGTTTCGGCCAATGGAAATAATCAATCACGATCAAGTCCAGCGGCAGACTGCGTTTTCTGTATTCCGATGCGACAGCCAGAAGCTCCTCCTGTGTCTGGTAGCGAAGCTTGCACTGCCAGAAGCCAAGGCCATACTCCGGCATCATCGGCACCGTGCCAGTCTCCCGCGCGTAAGCTTCTTCAATTTCAGCAGGGGTGTCACCCGCCGTGATCCAGATATCAAGGGATTTTGTTGCGTAAGCTTCAAAACTCATCACATTTTTCCCAAGAACGGCCCTGCCAATGCCAGGGTTATTCCAGAGCAGCCCATATCCGATACTGGAAAGTAAAAATGGTACACTCGCCTGGGAATTTCTGTGCGCCAGCTCCAGATCTGTTCCTTTCAGGTTCAGATAAGGCTGCTGGTATTGTCCCATTCCATAAAGTCTTTCCTCAGAATCCACGGAAGCCAGCCGGTACGTCAGATGATAGTCACCGCCAATATTCGGGCGGAACTCCCTTGCTTCCACCTCGATCGCGCTGCACTTCGGGTCGGTCACATCGCGCCGGTTCCGCCAGTATTCATCAACAAGGAGCTTTCCATTCTGGTTATAGATCATCAGCTTGCCGCCATTTGTAAGATGGACACGAATTTTTCCATTTAGCAGCTCCGCTCCGTCTGCTGTAGCCTGTATTGCAGCCATATGGTGCTCATCCGGATATGTTCCTGCTTTTTCGGAACTGTTTCCTGTGTTGTCTGTTTCATTTTTCCAGGAAGCGCAATTTCTTAAAAGCGCCCACGATTCCTGCGGCATCCTTGCCTGCTTTGTCACTCGGATACGAACGCTGTTTGCCCCCCAGGGTTCAATCCACATTTCCTCTGCGTCATAATGGTAACGCAGTCTGTTTTCTTCTATTGTTATCATTGTTTACCCCTTTACCGCGCCGCTCGTCATTCCGCTGACAATATATTTCTGCATGAAAATAAAAATCAGTGCCACCGGTATGATGGAAACGACCGCAAATGCTGTCAGATAGCTCCATTTTGTCCCGTATTGCCCCATGAAGTTGAAAATTCCTGCTGTCATCGGACGCTTTTTCTGGTCGATGATAAAGGTCATTCCATATGCCAGATCGCCCCACGCATATAAAAATGAGAAAATCGCGCAGACAACGACGCCCGGTTTTGCAATCGGTATCAGAATCCGCAAAAATGCGGTAAAGCGGTTGCACCCGTCAATATAGGCGGCTTCTTCCAATTCTTTTGGTATAGACGAAAAATAGTTTTTCAGAATCAGGACAGAAAAGGGGATTCCGATTGTCGCGTCCGCCAGAATCGCCGCGCCCCAGGTATTGTACAGGCCCAGGTTCTTCATCATGATAAACATCGGGGTCAGAAGTACAGAGACCGGAAGCATCTGCGTGACCAGAAATCCGAGCAGCATTGCGTTTCTCCCTTTGAAATGATACTTCGCAATTGCGTATGAAGCCGGGACTGCCAGCACAACCGCAATCAGGGTAGCACCGGTTGAAATCACCAGGCTGTTGGCAAATGAGCGGAACATATTGAAATCGCCGGTCTCAATCTGCGCTGCATAGGATGCAAGGTTCAGTATATGCGGGAATAGGGTCGGCGGATTCTGAAAAATTTCCTGTTCTGTCTTCAGTGATGTCACAAGGATCCAGAAGAGAGGGAAGAGCAGAATAACCAGCAGTACAATCGAGATCACGCAAAAAAGGATATTTTTCTTTTTGGATAATGGTTTTCCTTCTCCCATCAGTTTTCCTCCCCTTTCATCGTTATTTTCAGATAAAACGAGCCGACAATCAGCAGCACAACCAGAAGGATATTCGCCACAGCAGAACCCTTGCTGTATTTAAACATTTCAAAGGACAGCTTATAGGAATAGGTTGACAGCATATGCGTTGTGTTTACCGGACCTCCGCCCGTCATGACGTAGACCAGGTCATAGACCTTAAAGGTATAAATAAATCCGAGGATCAGCACGGACTCAATCGTCGGCCGCAGCATGGGAATGGTAATCCTCCAGAACGACTGCACTTTTGTCACCCCGTCTACCTGGGCGCTCTCATACAATTCCTGCGGGATCGTTGTCAGCCCTGTGGAAATCAGAATCATATTGAAAGGGATTCCAATCCAGACGTTCGCGCAAACCAGCGCAACCATCGCCGTAGATGGGGTTGTCAGCCATTCTATATTTTCTTTGATCAGGCTCATGGACTTTAAGAAATAGTTTAAAATACCAACATCAGTAGCAAAAATAAATTTAAAAATCAGCGCTGTGACGGTAATCGGAATCATCCACGGCATCATCAGCAGGCCCCTTACCGGTTTTGCGATTCTGAATTTTTTGTTAAAAAACACTGCCAGCGCAAATCCGATCAAAAACTGAAAGACCAGACAGGCAACGGTAAATACCAGCGTATTTATAAACGACCGTTTAAACACTGAATCCTGAAGCAGCTCGATGTAATTCTGCAGCCCCACGAACAGTTTTTCTCCATTTACCAGGTTCTTTACTGTAACATTCTGAAAGCTGAGGACAAGATTGCTGGCAATCGGGTAGCCTACAAAAATCAGCATATAAAGGAAAGCTGGCAGTGCAAACAGCAGGCCAATATTATCATACCGGAAAAATTTTTTTATCGCTTTCACATCTCCACCTCCTGTAACAATCGATCGATTTTATGAATAGAAAAGCAGAAAAAAGGAGCCCTGTATCCATGCGGGCGTCCACGGATGGAACGCCCCGCATATCCCGGCTCCTGTTCGGTTTCTGCACTGCATCAGGTGTTCATTACCCGATGATTCCGTCAATCGTTGCCTGCGCTTCCGCAGCTGCTTCCTCCGGCGTTGCGGTTCCGGTAATTACTTCATTGAACGCGAGTGAAATGGCGTCCGATACACTTGGCCAGTCAGCAAGCGGGCCTCTGGCTTTTGCATATTCCAGCTCTTCAACAAACAGATTGTATTTGGAGTCCTCGTCGAACTGATTCTCCGCAATGGTCTGATCCGCAGAGATATATCCAAATTCATCCATCAGATATTTTACCTGCTCATCAGCGGTCGCATAAGTAAGGAATGCCAGGGCACCGTCCTCATTTCCGCCGGAGATGACCGCATAGTTCTCGCCGCCCAGGCAGGAAGCGTATTCGCTGTCCATCGGGATCAGCGCTACATCCCAGTTCAGGTCCGGCGCTTCTGATTGCATGGTCGGAATCTGCCACGGTCCATTGATCATCATCGCCACATTGCCGGAGATAAACTGGTTCATAACGTCTCCTTGTGTCCAGTTGATACACTCGGTGCTCATTACGCCGGTCTCGATCAGTTGCTGCACATAGGTCAGAGCCTTGATGCCGCCCTCAGAATTAATGTCATAGGTATCTGCGCCGGTAGACCACAGCCACGGCAGGAAATTGAAGGTTCCTTCTTCGTTCTGAACGCTGGAAAAAGCAAGTCCGTTTACAGAATCCGTTGTCAGAGCCTGCACCACCTCCAGCAGCTCATCCCAGGTCGTCGGCACCTCGCAGCCTGCTGCTTCCATCATATCCACGTTGTAGAACAGTGACAGGCAGTTTACGCCAAACGGCACACCATAGAGGATACCGTCGATTGTGCAGGAATCAATGGTTCCCTGATAGTAATTGCTCAGGTCGAATTTCTCTGTCAGGTCTGCGAAGATACCCATTTCTGCATAGGAAGCGTGGTCCGGAGAGTCGATAATAACCATGTCCGGAAGCTCTGAGGCTACGGCTCCGATGGAAAGCTGTTTGGTAAAATCCGCGTACGGTACATATTCTGCCGTAACCACATAGTCGCTCTGAGAAGCATTGAAGTCAGAAATCACCTGGTCCAGTGCAACCTGGTGGCTTTCTGTTTCCCAGTAATACCAGATTGACACTTCCTGTGTACTGTCATCTGCAAGCGCCGTCATGCTCCCGCCCATTACAAATGCTGCCGTACTGGCTGCCGCGCCGCGCAGGAAATCTCTTCTGCTGATTGTCTTCATAATTCGTATCCTCCTTGTTTTTTTGTACCCCTCACAGGGCTTTCTTTTTGATAAGTCCATTCTATACGAAAAAAGGCTTCCCCGAAACGGAAGAAACCTTAAAAAGGTAAAAAAACTAATCTCTGATGCTTATGTGTACGTCTTTCGGTAAGCCAGTGGCAGCTGCCCGGTATATTCTTTAAATACCTGGCTGAAATATTTCGGATTGGAATATCCTACCTGTTCCGCGATTTCATACAGCTTCAGGTTTGTCCTGCAGAGCAGCTCCTTCGCCTTGTCCATCCGGCATTTTCGGATATAAGCGCCAAAGTTTATCCCCATCTCCCGGTGGAACTGCGTACCCAGATATTCCGGCGTCACATTTAAAGTGGAGGCGATTTCCTCCAGCGTGATTCCTGTCTGGTAATACTCATGGATCATCTCTGTCGCGCGTTTTACGGTCAGATGCAAAATTATCTCACCATTCTCATTTGTCTCTTTTAGCCGGGAAAGCACCTGTTCCGTCGCCAAAGAAAGCTCTGCCCGTGTTTTCGTCCCCATCACCTGCTCCAGAAGCTGCGCCTGCTTCAGATTCCTGTAATCAATACAGCCGATTTCTTTTGATATGGCAATGACTGCCCACAGGAAACGCACATAGCATTCCTTTATTTCCTTTGGCTCATATACCTTCCCACTTTGAAAATACTGCTGAAATTCTTCTGCCTGCCGGCGCACGCCATTCCAGTCGTTTGCGCAGACCAGCGCCTTGATTCGTTTTTCCATCTCATATGGATAAATGCAGGGAACCGTCTGTATACCGGTAATTCCCGGCCAGGTAATCACTACATCGTTCAGGGCAATGTTCCAGTCCATATAGCCAAGCAATGCCTCAAAGCCTGGCCGCAGCTGTATGATATCTTCCGCCTGCACAAATCCGAAGCCCATAAATGGTTTCTTTTCCCGTGATGCCTGCTGCAGCCACCGCTCCGGTTTTTCGATGCTTTCGCAATTATAAAATACAGCCACCAGGGACTTCCGGTAATCCTCAGCTAATACAACAAACGGTGCGGATTGCTCCCGGTTCTGACCCGCCACCGTGCGGATGGGTGCTTCCCGGCACAGGCTCTCCAGTGCCCGCTTTCTTGTTTTTGCCAGAATAGGATATTCTGAACCAAGATAGGCACAGAAAACAGCCAGCGGGCTCACTGGAGATACAGCATATTTTTTCTCCAGTATTTCCCGTACGTCTTTCTCCGGCTCCAGTACGCCTGAAAGAATATTTTCAAAAATCTGCTCCAGGCTGCCAAACTGATCCGCGTTCCGCACGGCTTCCTGCTCAATCTGGTGGCGTACATTTTCCAGTGCCTGTGAAAACGCATCCAGCGTGATCGGCTTTAGCAGATATTGTGTGACTCCCATTTTCATAGCTGTCCGGGCATATTCAAACTCCGAATAAGCACTGATTACGATCGCTTTCACTGGAATTCCCTGTTCGTATATTCTTTCCAGCATTTCCAACCCGTCCATGCCCACCATTCGGATGTCGGTAATCACTATATCCGGCCGTTCGCGGCAGACCAGATCCAGTCCTTCTTCGCCATTTTCTGCTTCCCCTGCAAGCTCATAATCGCCGCTCAGTTTTTTCAAAAGCTTCGCGATTCCCTCGCGGATAATCACTTCATCCTCCACTACGACAATTCTCATCTGCTATACCCTCTTTGGAATTGAAACCCACACGTCTGTAAAGGAGTCTGCCCCAGTTCTGCTGTCCAGGCGCACACACCCGCTTTCTCCATAATACATCCGTATTCTGGTAATCGCGTTTTCCATCCCGATATGATTCTTTTCGGAAGATTTCGGGAACTCCCCCCGATTCATTTTTTCAATTATGTCCGCCGCTATCCCCCGGCCATTGTCATAAATTTCGATTTTTAACTGCTCGCCCTCCGGTATAATTGCCACCCGGAGGCAACGGATACCGGAACAGCCCTCAAATCCGTGAAGAATCGAATTTTCCACAAAGGGCTGCAGAAGCAGCTTGTGTATCTTCCAGTCCATAACTTCCGGCGCAACATGGATTTCACACTCAAACTTTCCGCGAAACCGGGTCTGCTGTAGAAAAATATACTGCTTCAGCCAGTCACATTCCTGGCGGACCGTCACGATACTGTTACTTTTATCAATTCCATACCGAAGGATTGTTGCCAGAGCCATGATCGAATTGCTGATCTCAAATTCATCATTGCCAATGGCCATCCAGTTAATCGTATCCAGCGTATTATACAGAAAGTGTGGGTTGATCTGTGCTTCCAGGGCTTCAATTTCAGCATTTTTCTGCTTTTCAATTGNNGGCACATATTTCCCGTAAATTGCATCGGGGGTGATGTGCAGGGGAGAGTCAACCGTCTGGTAAAGGGTTTTGGTCATACATTCGCAGGTGAACGGTTCGGGTGCAAAGCTTTTTTCCTTTGCGGCTATACTTTTGGTAAGTCCTATCTGACCTCTGCCTATAGCCTGATAATGCGCGCTGCGGCGTTTGCAATGGGGAGTACAGCAGGAATTAACGAGAATTTCCGCCTTTTCCTTGTGGGGCAGCTTTTCCAAAATGTCGAATTGGTTGTTCCAGTTGTAGTCAAGGACGATAAGGCTGTAATCCTTGTCCATTTCCCCGCAAAGCTCCTCATAATCCTCAATTTGCTTGCAGGTAGAGCTTGTTATGGGGTAATTGGGGTACTTGTCCCTTATATAGTCCTCCAGCAGCGGCGAAAAAACTATAACCTCATTAAGACCGTTGTTGGCTATATCCATTACGGCATTGCAAAGCGGATCGGCAAGATGCTCGTATGTAAGCATTGGATTGGTAAAGGTCAGACGAACGGGAATTCCTCGCATATTAAGCTGGTGGAATATTTCCTTGATAATTCTCGCATCATTGTGACCTTGCATATAACGTCCGCCGTTCCAAAGCATATTGGGAAATGCGCCGTAAACCGAGCCTATGGATGCGCCGTCCATAAAGTAATTGGGATGTGACTTCATATATTCGATAAGAGTCAAATTCAGTCGGAAATGCTGCATAAGTCCAGGCAGATGAAATTTTGCTTCCATGTGCAAAAAAACTTCCTTTCAAGTAAGGGTGAATACATAATAATTATACGACTTTACGGCGATTATGTCAAGGGAAAGAATTGTGTAATTTTTTGTTCATAATATCTAAAATATGTATTTTAAGTAGACGCGAATATGAATTTTGTTTTAAACTCGCATAAACTTTGATGTGTTATTTTATGAAATTTACAAACCGTTAATGATATGGACATATTATAACGGATAATTTCCGACTGTAATCCGTTATAATGGTATATAGTTTAGTCTGTATTCCCATAACAGTGGTTTTATGGGATGCGTTCCGAAAAAATTGGGCGGTATTTCTTAAGCTGTCCGTCCGATTTAAAAATAAAAACAGGGAGGAATTTGTTATGTCACTTGGTAAAGTAATGGTAGTTGACGACGATAACAATATTTGTGAACTGCTTAAGCTGTATCTTGAAAAGGAAGGTTACGGAGTTATGATTTCCCACGACGGCGATGAGGCTGTCATAAAGTTCAATGCACTTAAACCGGATATTGTACTTCTCGATATTATGCTGCCGGGACTTGACGGCTGGCAGGTTTGCCGTGAAATCAGAAAGAAATCCAACGCTCCGATTATTATGATAACCGCAAAGAGCGAAACCTTTGATAAGGTGTTGGGTCTTGAGCTTGGCGCAGACGACTATGTGGTAAAGCCCTTTGATACCAAAGAGGTTATCGCGAGAATTAAGGCGGTTACAAGACGTACAGGTCAGTCCTCAAATGAGCTTGAAATCAAGGAAGTTAAGTATGATAAGCTTGTTGTAAACATGACAAGATATGAGCTGCGTGTGGGCGACAAGGTTCAGGACACTCCTCCCAAGGAGCTGGAGCTGCTGTTTTATCTTGCTTCCAATCCCAACAGGGTTTATACCAGAGATCAGCTTTTGGATGAGGTATGGGGATTTGAATATTACGGCGATTCCCGTACAATAGACGTTCATATTAAGCGCCTGAGAGAAAAGCTTGAGGGTGTTTCGGACAAGTGGGCGCTGAAAACTGTTTGGGGCGTAGGCTATAAATTCGAGGCAGAGGAAGATAATGCGTAAAAGCATTTCTTTCATGTACTTCACCGTTGCCTTTTCGCTTATTGCCGCAGCGATACTTATTACGTCATCCTTTTTGATATTCTCTTCCGTTGTGGTGTATAAGAATGATCGGTGCAGCTACATGGAGGACTGCTCTCGGCGGGCTGCTGCAGCCTTGGAGCAGCTTTCCGATATTTCCGATTTGGAGCTTGAAACGGCTGATTTGCCGCTTTCGAAAGTTTCCGATATGGGACTGTTCCTCTTTGACGAGGGAGGCAATCTGATTTATTCCGAAAACAATTGCGGTATTGCTCTTTCCCCGACAATAAGCACTCTTGCGGGAAATATCATTTCCCTTATCGGAGATGGCGGATATTTCTCCGAAAGCACCTTAAACGGCTTTTTCGGTGAAAAGGTCTGTTCTCTGCTGGTTATGCTTGAGGCAGACGGTAAAAGCTATTACCTTGCAACGAGCTTTCCCACAAGAGAGGTTACCGCATATCTTGCAAATATGATAATAGATGCGTTGATACTGCTTGCGGTTCTGCTAATTGTCATGTCGATTTTATTGCGGTACGTAATAGGGAAAATGTTGCGTCCCATAAAGACTATGACAATGGCGGCACAGCGTTTCAGTGAGGGCGATTTTTCCAAAAAGATAGTTGTTTCGGATAGCAGTGAGTTGGGCTACCTTGCCAATTCAATGAATGAAATGGCGTATTCTCTCGAAGAGATTGAGGAAACCCGTAAAAGCTTCATATCCAATGTCTCTCATGAGCTTAAAACGCCTATGACTACAATCGGCGGGTTTGTGGACGGCATTTTAGACGGAACTATTCCAGAAAATATGCACAGACATTACCTAAAGATAGTTTCCGAGGAAGTGGGACGTCTTTCAAGGCTTGTCCGATCCATGCTGAATATATCAAAGTATGAGTCCGGGGAAATGGAGCTGCAAACCGAGGTTTTCGATGTTACCGAGGTAGCCGTTAAGACGGTGCTGCTCTTTGAAAATCGTATAAGCGCAAAAAAGGTAGATGTGCGGGGACTGGATTCCGACAGACATTTCGCTTCGGCGGATACGGATTTGATACAGCAGGTAATATATAATCTTACCGAAAATGCGGTTAAATTCGTTGATGAGGGCGGATTTATCTCCTACAGCTTTCAGCCGTTTGAGGACGGTATGCTGCATATCCTTATCCGCAACAGCGGTGAGGGTTTGAAGAAAAATGAGATGAATAAGGTCTTTGACAGATTCTATAAAACAGATGAGTCGAGGGGTAAGGATAAAACAGGCGTAGGTCTTGGACTTTCGATTGTAAGGTCAATCGTCAAGCTCCATAACGGTGAGATACTGGTACGGAGCAAGGCGGGAGAATACACCGAGTTTGAGTTCACCTTGAAATCCGCACCGCAGCCTAATCACAGATAATAGTAATTACAGGGGAAACGCTATTGTTTCCCTTGGTTTATTTCATAAAAGCCCCTTGTATAATATGGGGCGGAATGGAGATTACAATGGATACTTTTCCCGAAAATAAGGATATGGGCGGTGAAAATACTGATACTTCCGACCAAATTACCACCGATGCACAGGCGGAGAGCGGCAAGGGCTTTGCCGAGAAGCAGGCGATTGGTGCCGAACAGCCACAGCAGGCAATTCCGCCCCAACAGCAAAAGCAGCCGAACATCTTCGGTGAACAAAGCTATAATTACAGCGGATATAATCAGCCACAACCGCCTTATTACGGTTATGCACCTCAAAATCCTTATGCAGGTATGTATGGCAATTCACAATATGGGCAGCCGAACGGGCAGCCCAATCGACCGACTCATCCCGCACCTCCTACGCCCCCGCCTGTTTCTCCCGCATCTGATTTAAATCCTGCCGAGAAAAAGCCGCATAAGGGTTGGATTATAGCTATAGCTGTAATAGTTGTTGCAGTTGCTGCCGCAATTATGCTGCTGCTTGCCTCAAATAATGACAATTCATACAGCGATTCGTCTTCCGCACAGCAATCGACCGATGGGTCTGCCTCAAATGTGAGCATAACTCTTCCCGTGAAGAATAAGCCCGCTGTTGACGAGAGCTTATATGCTGACGAGGAAACAGGATTATTTACCTCCGAGGGCGCTGTGGAATATGCCCAAGCCCCTATTGTTAACTTGTATACCTACGGGTCAACGGTAATTGCACCCACAAGCTCCGGATCGGGAATTATCATTTCCGACGACGGATATATTCTCACAAATGCCCATATTGTTTCGGGCAACACCCGCTTTAAGGCAAAGCTGAGTGATGAAAGGGAGTTTGAAGCGACAGTAATAGGCAGCGACACCAGTACGGATATTGCCGTGCTTAAAATTGATGCGGAGGATCTTACCTCCGCCGATATAGGCGTATCAAGCGAGCTTAAAAGGGGAGAGCAGGTAATAGCTATCGGAAATGCGGGCGGTTATACCGACTCTGTTTCAAGCGGCTGTGTGTCCTACGTTCACCGCCAAATTAACAGCTATACGGGCTATCCCATAACCTGTGTTCAGACCGATGCCTGCCTTAATTTCGGGAATTCGGGCGGTGCGCTTATAAATATGTACGGTCAGGTCGTGGGAATGGTAACAAGCAAGTACAGCAGTACAGGCTCGGAAAATATCGGCTTTGCCATAGCCAGTGACTTTTTCGTGCCAATAGTGGAGGATATCATTTCCCAAGGCTATGTGGGAGGAAGAGCAAGAGTGGGTATTACTTATATGCTCATAGATGCCGAAAGTGCCGCCGCATTGGGGATTAAGCCGGGACTTCGTGTTGCCACAATTGCCGAGGACTGCGATATTTCCAATACTGAGCTGCAGGTTGATGATATTATCACCGAGATTGACGGTATACAGATGCTTACCACATCAGCAGTAAACGAGTTCCTTAACTCAAAGTCACCGGGAGATGTGGTGACAGCCAAGGTTTATCGTAAATCCATAACCGATGAGGAAACCAAGTTTGAAATAACCTTTACACTTATGGAAAACACAACTTCAAGTAATTGACAGCTTTCGATAGGGGCATTGCCCTGTCACTGTATTACCGATATTCTGGGGCGATGGTTATACCGTCGCCCTTTTTCTATATGGCTTACGACCCATGTCCCTTATTGAAGCATTCACTAAATTTTACGCTGAATTTTGCCTTAATTTGTACAATATGTAAAAAAAGAGTGCTTGTTTCAAATGATTCTTGACAAATAAATGCGCCTGTGGTAGAATTAAGTGTAGATGAATGTGGTTGGGATATAATAATTTCGGCTGCATTCGCAGAGCTTTACGGATATGTATTCCGCAAAGCTATTATCCTAAAATGATTACGTAAGGGAGATTGTTGTAATGAGTTATTTACAGATTGAAAAGGTAATCGGAAGAGAAATTCTGGATTCCAGAGGAAATCCTACCGTTGAGGCTGAGGTTATTCTCTTTGACGGTACTGTCGGCAGAGGTACTGCCCCCAGCGGTGCTTCAACCGGTGAGTTCGAGGCTCTTGAGCTCCGTGACGGCGACAAGGCGAGATACGGCGGCAAGGGTGTTTCCAAGGCTGTTGAAAACATCAACACCGTAATTAACGATGTTCTTGTTGGTCTTGACGCCTCCGACACTTATGCCGTTGATAAGGCTATGATTGATGCCGATGGCACAAAGGACAAGTCAAAGCTCGGTGCAAACGCTATTCTCGCAGTTTCTATCGCTGCTGCAAGAGCTGCATCTATCGCTCTTGATATTCCGCTTTACAGATTCCTCGGCGGCGTTTCCGGCAACAGACTTCCTGTTCCTATGATGAATATACTCAACGGCGGCGCACACGCTACCAATACCGTTGATACACAGGAATTTATGATTATGCCTGTTGGCGCTCCCTCCTTCAAGGAAGCACTCAGATGGTGTGCAGAGGTTTTCCACAGCCTTGCTAAGATCCTCAAGGCAAAGGGTCTTGCTACCTCCGTTGGTGATGAGGGCGGTTTTGCTCCTAACCTTTCCAGCGATGATGAAACAATTGAAACTATCCTTGAAGCTGTTAAGGCAGCAGGCTACGAGCCGGGCAAGGATTTCATGATTGCTATGGACGCAGCTTCCTCCGAGTGGAAGAGCGAAAAGGGTAAGGGCTTCTATCATCAGCCCAAGTCCGGTAAGGACTTCACCTCCGATGAGCTTATCGAACACTGGAAGAATCTCTGCGACAAGTATCCTATCATTTCCATTGAGGATGCTCTTGACGAAGAGGACTGGGAGGGCTGGCAGAAGCTTACCAAGGTTCTCGGCGGCAAGGTTCAGCTTGTAGGCGATGACCTCTTCGTTACCAACACCGAAAGACTTAAGAAGGGTATCGAGCTTGGCTGCGGTAACTCCATTCTTATCAAGCTTAATCAGATCGGTTCCGTTTCCGAAACACTTGAGGCTATTAAGATGGCACACAAGGCAGGCTATACCGCTATTTCCTCTCACCGTTCCGGTGAAACTGCCGACACCACTATCGCTGACCTCGCAGTTGCTCTTAACACCTGCCAGATCAAGACCGGTGCGCCCAGCAGATCCGAGAGAGTTGCTAAGTACAATCAGCTTCTCAGAATTGAGGAGGAGCTTGGCGACAGCGCTGTATATCCCGGAATCAAGGCTTTCAACGTTCAGAGATAAAATAAATCCCCATAAAAAAATCGGAGCAGCCGCAGAAAATTGCGGCTGCTCCTTTATTTTTCTTGCGTGTTAAGGGCGCGTTCCGACCATGAAAAGCCACGAACGTGCCCAATGATGAGATACAGATTAAAGCTATGTACGTGCTCAACAATATTATTTACGTGGTTTTGATTTTATAGAAGAGATTGAACCAAAAATGTCAAATGGCGCTGTTATCAAACGATATATAATGGAAAGATTTCTTTAATATAGTGAAAGAATTTTCAAATATGAGCCGCACGGTTAAGAGCTATTAAACACATCCGCCGCCATTCTCACCGACAAAAGTCAAAAAAATCAGCTTCCGATACAATCAGATTTTGTATCGAAAGCTGAATTTTTATGTGGTTGTTTCGCTCTTTGTTTCCTTTTCCAACGCTGTTCTGTCGTCCTGGAGAGCGTCATATCCCGAAACTCCTGTCCTTACTCGTACTACATTGTATATGGGACTTACGAAAATCTTTCCGTCACCAATATGACCTGTGTAAAGAGCCTTTCTCGCTGCATTTATTACCGCAGACACAGGAATTTTGCTTATGGCAATTTCAACCTTTACTCTCGGCAGCAGTCTTGCTTCAAGCTTAACTCCTCTGTAATAGTGCCTAAATCCCTTTTGCGTTCCGCAGCCTAACGCCTGTGTTACGGTTATTCCCGTTACACCAATATCGTCCAAGGCATTTTTCAGGGCATCGAACTTTTCCTGCTTGCATATAATCGTGACCATATAAATTTCCGTATCCTCGGAATTTATGTTCATCTCCAAAGGGATAGCCTCTTCGGGGAGGGATTCCACGTTTTCGGGAAATTCCACTAAGGTCTGATCATCTACAATGACAAAGTCTGCATAGGAGGATTCCAGTGCGTGCTCCGAAATATCCAATCCCGCAACCTCGTCCTCACGGGATACTCTTATACCTATTGTCTTTTTTAGAATGAAGAATGTTGGAATAAGTATAAGGCAGGTCCAACCTATTATACATACCGCACCTAACAGCTGTATCTTAAGCTGTGCCGTTCCCTCTGTGAAAAGTGATCCCGTTGTTTCGGAAAACAGTCCCACTGCAATTGTTCCCCAAAGTCCGTTCATTCCGTGAACGCCTATTGCACCTACCGGGTCATCTATTTTAAGTACATTATCCACGAATTCTATGGAGCATACGGTTATTATGCCGGAAATTATCCCGATTATCGCAGCACATTCAACTGATACATATGCACTTGCTCCCGTTATTGCCACAAGTCCCCCCAAAGCGCCGTTCAGTGTCATGGAAACATCGGGCTTTCTGTATCTTACCCATAAAAATGACATTGCTGCAATAAGTGCGCACGCCGCTGAAATACAGGTGTTTATCAATACACTTCCGGCTGTTGCAATCGCTTCATCCGTATCGATGGCTTTTCCCGAGCATATATTGAATCCGAGCCAACCAAACCAAAGCAGGAATATACCAAGCGCGCCCAAGGTAACGCTGTGACCGGGGATAGCCCTTGCCTTTCCGTCCTTGCCATACTTTCCTATACGGGGACCGATGAACGATGCGCCTATAAGAGCGGCAGTGCCTCCCACAAGGTGTACTATAGATGAGCCTGCATAATCCTTAAAGCCTGTCACACCGTCAATGGAAATGGCGGACAGCCAGCCGTTGCCCCAGACCCAATGACCGACCACGGGAAATACCACCGAGCTTGCAACAGCAGAATATATAAGGTACGCGCCGAATTTTGTACGCTCCGCCATTGAACCGGAAACAATGGTAGCCGCTGTGGCACAGAACATAGCCGAATATATAAGGTGACACCATTTAGGAATACTTCCTGTATCATAGCTGCCCTTTGAGAAAAAATCAATTACTCCCGCAAAGCTGCCGCCGCTTCCGTACATTATGCCGTAGCCTATTATCCAGTATACCAAAAGTCCGATGGAAAGGTCAAGCAGATTTTTCATTATAATGTTTCCTGCATTTTTTGAGCGGGTGAAGCCTGTTTCCAGCATTGCAAATCCCGCTTGCATAATAAAAACCAAGGAAGCCCCGAATATTACCCATAGGGTGTTGATTGAAGAAAATTCCATAACTATACCTCCGTAACAAACAGTAATAAAGAAATCCCTAATGTAATTATATTTCCTCGGGTGAATAAAGTCAATAAAAGAATGACTATTTTTGAAATTTCAAACGCATAAAATTGCAAACTTTCAATTGGGCAGTCTGCACAATCAAAATGTGAAATATCAAGCGGTAAAAAACGTGAAATTCAGAAAATAAGCGAATTTTACAAGTAAAGTCACTTACAAAAATACATAATTTTTTCATAAACCGAAATATTTTCAAACTATTGACATTGCAAGTTTGATGGGGTACACTATTCATAGTGCAGAAGATAACTGTGCAGAAAAAATAGTGTAATTGTTTTATACTACATTGGAGGAGATCACATGAAAAAATTAAAGGTGCTTTCGGTTGTTACATCGGTATTCATGATGGCGGCAATGCTTACAGCCTGCGGTTCATCATCTCAGACTACCGGAGCTTCGGGCACGGATTCGTCCGGTGAATCTACAGCTTCAGACAGTATTAAGGTGACTGTCCTGGGTGAATTTGACCCGCAAATTTTGGGACAGCAGATAATAGCTATGGAAAAGGGCTTTTTCGCAGAAGAAGGACTTGAGGTTGATCTTCAGCTCCTTACAGACCCGTCGGTTTCCACCACAATGGTTGCTTCGGGTGAAGCGCAATTTTATTCCATATCCAATTATCAGGCGATAAACCTTGTGGATAAGGGCAGTGAGGTCTGTCTTCTTGCGCCTGTGGTTAATGCGGGTAATACGCAGGTAATAGTAGGCGCACCGGGACTGGAAATCACAACCGCCAAGGATCTTGAAGGAAAGAAAATGGGTTACACAGACGGTGCGGGCGTTATCGTTGCCGTTAAGAATATGTGCGATGACCTTGGTGTTGATTTTGATTCCTTTGAGCTTGTAAACCTTCAGGCTGCCGATATGCTTGCTGCTCTTGAGGCAGGTTCGATAGATTTCTTCGCTGCATGGGAGCCTTGGGGCATTAAGGCCGAGGAATTTGGAGGACAGGTTCTTTTCACAGGTACAAAGTCATATCTTCCCGATAACACAGGCGATGTAAACTATCTTGACTTTATCGTATGTATCGATGCAAGCGCTGACTTTGCCGAGGAAAATCCCGAGGCATGCAAGGCATATCTTCGTGCTATGATTAAGGCTACTGACTACATAAATGCCAACCCCGATGAGTGTGCTGAAATAATTGCGGCTCAGATCAATCTCGATACGGAAACCTGCAAGGCTATAATGGAAAAGAATGTTTATTCTGTGGGGTTTGACCAGACATTCAAGGATTCCTGCGACACGCTTTCTGAATATATGCTTTCATCGGGACTTAACACTTCTCTTGTAGAGTTTGATTCTTTCACCAACACGGAGCTTCTTGCAGAGGTTGATTCCTCGCTTGTAAGCTACGAGTAATTAACTTAGCGATAAATCCCGAGGGGACATACATTACCCGAAAGTGTATTGTACGTCCCCGAACGGATATGATGGCACGGAAAGGAGAGTCGAGAATGGCGGTATATATCGAACACCTGTTTAAGGCTTACGAGGAGCGGGACGGTGAAATGCAGTACGTTCTCAACGACGTAAATCTCACTATTGAAACAGGTGAGTTTATCTGTGTACTTGGTAAAAGCGGCTGCGGAAAATCCACGCTGCTGAACGTTATTGCAGGCTATCTGAAACCCGATAAAGGCTCGATACGACTTAATGAGGACGAAATTCACGGTCCCAGTGCGGAAAGAGGAGTTGTATTTCAGCAGCACGCACTTTTCCCCTGGAGAACGGTCAGTCAGAATGTTCAGTTTGGTCTTAACATGAGGGGTGTCCCCGATGCTAAGGAAATAGCACAGAAATACATTGACATGGTAGGTCTGACAGGCTATGAGAATAAATATCCCAGCGGACTTTCCGGAGGAATGGCACAGCGTGTGGGTATAGCCAGAGCATTGGCAAATGACCCGAAAATGCTGCTTATGGACGAGCCTTTGGGTGCGCTTGACGCACTTACAAGGGATTCTATGAGACGAGAGCTGGAACGCATTTGGCAGATTACAAAAAAGACTATTCTTTTCATAACCCACAGCGCTCCCGAGGCTGTTTATCTTGCGGATAGGGTTATCGTTCTCCAAAAGGGTAAGGTATCCCTGGATCAGAGAATAGATCTTCCCAGACCGAGGGATATAACCAATCCTAAGTTCAACGATTATGTACGGCAGTTTGAATCGGAAATCACGGGAGTAGCTGCCGACAGTGTAATAACCGAATAACGTTTTTTCTCAATCGGTCAGGAGGGAGTAATATGACTTTTGCAAAAGAAACAAAGACCACAGCGGCGGCTTCCTATAAAACAGCGGCGGCAAGGCGAGCCAAGCGCGATAAGTATTTCAAGATAGGTTCGCTTATACTTTTTTTTCTGCTGTGGGAGGTGCTTGGACGGATAAATGATGCCTGTCAGTGGGTTGATCCGAAATTTTTCCCCGTACCGACAGGAATAATTGCATCGGCATATACATATCTGACAGACGGAACTCTTTTTACACACTTAGGAATAAGCGTATATCGTGTTGTTGTTGGCTATGCAATCGGCGTTGTCATTGCAATTGTGCTTGGCAGCCTTATTGCGAGCTTTAAAACTATGGACAATATTTTTTCTCCCATAATTAACCTTTTCAGTCCCATACCGATTATGGCATTTCTTCCTATGTTTATACTGTGGTTCGGCATTGGCGAGCAGTCTAAGGTAATACTTATTGCCTATACGACGATTATATATATGCTCTCCTATGTCACCGAGGGAATAAAGGACACCGACCCTGTGCTTATCCGTTCGGCAGTAAGCCTTGGCGCAAACCCTTGGCAGCTTTTTACACGGGTAAAATTCCAGTCGGCATTTCCTAATATTTTCCTTGGAATGAAGGGTGCGCTGGGAACGGCTTTCGGAGCTATGGTAGTTGCGGAAATGATGGGTGCGTCCACAGGACTTGGTTATATAATCGTGTTCTCCAAGAACTGGTTTAAGATGAATGATATGATGATGGCGGCGATTGCCATAGGACTGCTGTATTCACTTATGTTTGCAATACTTACCGTTGTGGAGTCCGCACTTTTCAAATGGAAAAAGGAAACCACAGGCGGCGCAGTTGAGAAATAATGCGTATTATCTCGGAAATACCGCAGAGCGGCAGAGTTATTGCGGTATTATCACGACAAGGGTGATGGAATATGCGATTTGATCTTATTGTAAAAAACGGAACGATTGTCAATACAGACGGGCTTTGTAAGGCGGATATTTGTGTAAAGGACGGTAAAATTGCGGCAATTGTTCTTGACAGCCGTGATATCGAGGCGGATGAGTGCTGCGATGCTGCGGGAAAATACGTTTTTCCGGGTGCTGTTGATGCCCATATGCATATCGGTGAATATAACGCCGATTTCGAGGATATGCAGACCTCTACAATGGCGGCAGCGGTGGGCGGAATAACCACCTGCGTGGATATGCCCCTGAATCTTTATTCGCCCTCGGTGGTAAACGGTGAAATATTCAAAGCCAAAAAAGAGCTGCTTGGCAGTGAAAGCTATGTGGATTTTATCATGTGGGGCGCTCTTGTTCCCGAAAATCTCGACAAGCTTGTTGAACTGCACGATGCGGGTGCTGCCGCATTCAAGTCATTTCTTTCAGGGGGAGGGAATGATTTTCATGCACCTGATATGGGACAGGTAAGGCAGGCTCTTATGACCATAAAGGAATTTGACGGACTTGCGGGATTTCACTGCGAGGATTATTCCATAATAAGCCGCGGCAGACAGTATGTCCTTAATAATAAAATTGACGGCAGGCAGGCATTCTGCGATTCCCGACCCCTTTCCGCGGAGATTATAGCCACATCGAATATAATTGAGCTTGCAAGGGAAACAGGTGCAAGAGTGCATATCTGTCATGTAAGTCATCCTCGTGTAGCGGCTGTCATCGAAAGGGCACAGCTTGAGGGAGTTGATATAACGGCGGAAACCTGCTCCCACTACCTTACATTCTCCCGTGAGGATTACCTTGAAAAGGGCTGCCTTTTCGGCTGCGCACCTTCTTTGCGTGAAAAGGAGGCAATTGACGGCTTGTGGGAGTATGTGAAAAAAGGCGTACTCGGCTGTATTGTATCCGACCATTCGCCCGGAATGCCCGAAAGCAGAAGTGACGAGCATCAGCCGACATATATGTCGGGGTTCGGAATAAGCAGCATTCAGACTGTGTTCAGAACGGTTTTTGACGGTGCCGTAAAGCATGGCTGTTCCCCCTGCATACTGGCACGGGAGCTTTCGGAAAATCCTGCAAGGCGATTTGGAATTTACGGCACAAAGGGAGCTGTAAAAACAGGATTTGATGCGGATATGGTTATCGTAGATCCCGAAAGGGAATGGGCTGTTAAGGCTGAGGAGCTTTATTACAAGCAGAAGGTGTCCTGCTTTGTGGGACATTCGGGCAAGGGTGAGCCTGTGGCTACCTACATAAGAGGCGTCAAGGCTGCGGAAAACGGCAGGGTGCTTGTGTCAAAGGGATTTGGAAAATTTGTTGGATAAGGAGCGTTAAAATGTCAAAATACAGCAGATATACCGAGTTGGTGGATAAATACAGGGAATTTCTCATCACAGCGGAAAAATATATCTGGAGAAACCCCGAAATCGGGTACAAGGAATGGAAAACCTCCGCTTATCTGGAGGAGAGATTTGCGGAGCTTGGATATGAGGTAAACAGAGCGAGTAACATACCCGGATTTACCGCTGTTTATGATACGGGGAGAGAGGGACCGACCGTTGCGGTGATGGGGGAGCTTGACGCACTTGTCTGCTCGGCTCATCCCGAATCGAACCCCGAAACCGGCACTGTACACGCCTGCGGTCATTTGGTTCAGGTTTGTATAATGCTGGGTACTGCCGCAGTAATGAAGGCTGCGGGCGATGACGGCACCCTTTGCGGACGGATAAAGTTTGTTGCGGTTCCTGCTGAGGAAACCATAGACCTGGAATTTCGCGACAGGCTTATAGAGCAGGGTGTAATCAAATATGTTGCGGGAAAAATCGAGTTTATGTACAGAGGCTTTTTCGATGATGTTGATATGGCGATAATGGTACACGCCGACAGCGACCCCGAAAAGCTTTTCAAGATGATTGACGGATATGACGGATGTATCACAAAGCACATAGTGTATAAGGGTGTTGCGGCTCATGCAGGAGGATCGCCCCATTTGGGGGTAAATGCCCTTTATGCGGCAACCCTCGGAATAGATGCCTGCAACAGTCTGCGTGAAACCTTTCGTGAGTGGGATCATGTGCGCTATCACCCTATAATTACGCAGGGAGGTCAGGCGGCAAATGCCATACCCGAAATTGTTAAGATGGACACCTGTGTCCGTGCAACCACGTTGGATATGATACTTCAGACCAACGTAAAGATAAACCGTGCTTTAGCAGCATCGGCGGCGGTAGGCGCAAATGTAACAATCGAGGATAAACCCGGGAATCTGCCCTTTCACAGCAGTAAGCTGATGAACCGTATGTTTGAGGAAGTGGTGGAGGAGCTTTTCGGAAAGGGAAAGGTAATTCACGGGGGCTGGGATACACAAAGCAGCGATATCGGTGATCTTTCCTCGATAATGCCCGTAATTCAGCCGCTGTGTATGGGTGCAGAGGGACATCAGCGCGGTGATGATTACCGCATTGCGGATATAGAAAAGGCTGTTATCAACCCCACAAAGGCGGTTGTTTGTTTGGTTGTTAATCTGCTCAGCAACAACGGTGAAATGGCGTACAGAGTAATTGAGGAATATAAGCCGCTTTATACGGACAAAAGGGATTATTTTGCGGAAATAGACCGTATAGCTATTAAAAAGCAGCTTGTAGTCACCAATCCCGACGGTTCGATTACACTGGATTTTCATAATCCCAATTATCATCAAAAAACCGAGCATATTTCCGCCGTTCCGGAGGTTACGGAGGAATAGTGCAAATAAATTTTAAGGAGAGTTATATTATTATGGGTTATCCGAATGATCTTTTATCCACAAGGACGGTTGTTAAGCCGGGATTGTGGGCAGTTATTTCCAAGGATGGGCTGGTAAATAACGCTATTCCCTGCATAAAAAATTGTAGGGTAAGCATAGTTGCCTCACCGAAAATGGGCGCATCCTTTGTACAGTATGTTGTGGAGGCGCAGCCCGATGGCGGTACTTCCGAGATCTGGGCAAGCGAGGAAAATATCGAGGCATTTATCTATGTAATAAGCGGTAATGTCACCGTTAATATCGGCGGAGAGGAAAAGCTGCTTACAGACGGAGGATACGGTTTTTCCCCTGCGGGAACGGGAATAGGCTTTAAAAATATCGGTGCCGAAAAGGCAAAGCTCTTACTGTATAAGCAGATATACATTCCCCTTAAGGGTACATCGGCATATACCTGCTGGGGCAATGTGAATGAGATGGAATATCGCATTTACGACGATATGGAAAATGTATTTATCAAGGACCTGCTGCCCACGGAGCTTGGATTTGATATGAATATGCATATTTTAGCCTTTGCGCCGGGAGGCTGTCACCCGATTGTGAAAACGCACGTCCAGGAGCATGGAGCATATATTCTCAGCGGTGAGGGTATGTATTTTATGGACGACCGCTGGCTGGGAATAAAGAAGGATGATTTTATGTGGTTTGGCCCGTATGTAGCCCAGTGTGCCTACGGAGTGGGACGGGAACTTTTTGCGTATATTTACTCAAAGGACTGCAATAGGGACATTATTATGTGATAGAAAAGGATTTGATTTGCTATGATAAAGGCAAGCAGTGCCGAAATAAGACGTATACTTGAAAATATAAACCGTTTTAACTCCACCCCCGAAGAGGGCGAGGGTACAACGAGAGTGCTTTTTACAGAGCCGGAGCTTGAATCCCGAAAATACATAAAGTCGGAAATGGAAGCAGTGGGACTTAAGGTCACCGAGGACTCGGTGGGAAATATTTTCGGGACATTGGAGGGCAGTGATCCCACACTTTCGCCCGTATGGACAGGCTCGCATATAGACACCGTACTTAATGCGGGAATGTTTGACGGGATGGCGGGAATAGTCTGCGGGATAGAGGCACTCAAGATGATAAGCCGTTCGGGAATTACCCCGAAAAGGAGCATAAGCGTAATTGTCTACACCTCGGAGGAGCCTACACGATTCGGCTTGTCCTGTCTGGGAAGCCGTACAATGGCAGGTGCTCTTACCCCCGAGGATATGAAAAGGCTTACGGACAAGGACGGAAAGACCCTTTACGGTGTTTTGACGGAGCTGGGCTATGATGTGAGCGCATTGCCCGATGTGGTACGCAGGGAGGGAGATGTTTTTGCTTCCTTGGAGCTGCATATCGAGCAAAACCGACACTTGGATGATGCGAAAATTCCCGTGGGAATTGTCAGAGGGATATGCGCCCCGACCAATTATGAGGTGGTAATAAAGGGCGTTCAGGGACATGCAGGCGGAATGGCAATGGAGGATCGCCACGATGCGTTTATGGCTTGCTGTCGTTTTGCACTGGAACTGGAAAAACTGGCAAAAAGCTCTCAGGGCGAATATGTCACTGCTACCATAGGGCGAGTAAGGGTTTATCCCGGGGCGGTCAATGTTATTCCCGGATATGTGGGATTTTCGGTTGATATACGTTCAATTGACATGGAGTCAAAGGAAATTATTATGGCTCAGCTGGAAAAGGTAAAAGCTGCTGTTGAGGAGGAGTACGGCGTTTCAGTGGAAATGCGCCTTGATAATCACGATATACCGCTGAAATGCTCCGAAACCGTCCTTAACGTTGTCAGAGATGTATGCAAAGATACCGAAACCGAAAGCATGGAGCTTATAAGCGGTCCGTACCATGACAGCTTGTTTGTGGGCAGATTTGCTCCCGCAGCAATGATATTTGTCCCAAGCAAAAACGGCATTAGCCACAGCAAGGACGAGTGGACGGATTTTGAGGATCTTGCCACAGGCACACAGGTGCTTGCGGAGTCATTATGCTGACTGGCAAATATGTAGGATAGGAGAAAAATAATATGAAGATTGTTATTCTCGAACCACTGGGAATACCCGATGAAACTATGATTTCAATGGCAAAAGAGGCTGTGGGTGACAAAATGGAGATTGTCTATTACAATACCCGCAGGGAGGATACCGAAACCCTTATTGAACGTGCCTGCGATGCAGATGCGGTTGTTCTCTCAAACTTCAAGTTTAAAAGGGAGGTTATGGAAAAATGTCCCAAGCTAAAATATATCTGTGTGGCATTTACGGGATATGATCATGTGGATATGGACTACTGCCGTGAAAAGGGAATAACCGTGTCAAACTGTGCGGGCTATTCCACGGTTGCGGTTGCCGATCTTGTGTTCGGATTTATCATTGCCCTTTACAGAAATATTATCCCCTGCAACGAGGCCGTGCGGAAAGGCGGAACCAAGGCGGGTCTTGTAGGACCCGAGCTTGAGGGAAAGAGGTTCGGTATTATCGGCGCAGGGGCAATAGGATTACGGGTTGCCGCTATTGCCAAGGCATTTGGCTGCAGTGTGTTTGCTTACAGCAGAACGAAAAAGGATATTGACGGAGTGACATTTACCGATTTGGATACACTTATGTCAACCTGTGATATTGTTTCCGTACACGTTCCTCAAAATTCCTCTACCGTAGGGCTTATAAATGCCGAAAAAATAGGACTTATGAAGAAAAACGCAATTCTTATTAACACTGCGAGAGGACCTATAGTAGACAGTGCCGCTCTTGCGGATGCGCTTAACAGCGGAGCTATTGCGGGAGCGGGAATTGATGTGTTTGAAAGTGAACCGTCCATAGACGAGAGCCACCCTCTTTTAAACGCAAAGAACTGTATTGCCACGCCCCACGTTGCTTTTGCTTCCAACGAGGCTATGTATAAAAGAGCGGTTATAGTGTGTGACAATCTGAAAGCGTATATTGAGGGAACTCCGATTAATATAGTTTCCTGAATAAATAACAATGTCAAAGGCAATACCTCACAGGTAATTCTTGTGGGGTATTGTCTGCAATATTTTGTATTCGGAGTATAATTGACAGTATTTTCTTCATTATGATATAATGAAATAAAGAGGAAATCCCGCTGTCGTTTAACGAAAGGGTTGGTGTTTATGAGTGTAACGATTCGGTGGCTTGTAAGCAGTGGAATGCCTGAATGTGGCTTTATTGCAGGAGAAAGCGGAAAGGAAAATGTCATTACCGGAATAAATATCATGGATAATCCCGACACGGTCAGATGGCTGCAAAAGGGTGAGCTGGTGCTTTCTACGGGGTATCTGCTGACATCTCCCGAGCTTTACAGCAGCCTTATAAATCGGCTTTATGAAAGGGGCTGTTCGGGCTTCGGGATAAAGCTAAACAGGTACATTGACAAACTGCCCGATGAGATGATAACACAGGCAAATGCCTTGGGATTTCCCATATTCAGTATACCCTTTTCCAAAACGATGGAGAATATAATAAATATCGTATATCACGAGATATTTCTTTCCGAAACCTCACAGGTACAAAAGCTGTCACAGGCATATAGGGACGTTACCACAGCCGCAACAAAGCCGCACGGTATGAAGGCTATGCTTAAGCATATAAGCGAATATGTAGGGTGTCCCGTATTTCTGACCAACGAGTGCTTTTATGTGCTGGATTATTATATACCCGATGATTCCGATATAAAATTTCCCTTTTCCGCCGAAAAAACTGCGGCGGAGGTATTTCCCGAAAAGGAAATAAAAAGGATTATGGAGGAGCAGGAGGAGAGAAATGTACCGGTAAAATCCGTTCACACAGACGGCAGGGATTTTGAACTGTTTTCAGTTTCCGTAAGGGATAAAATAATAGGCTATCTTGTCTGCGTTGAAGAAAAGAAAGCCTTTACGACCCGTGAATTTGATTTTATAGACGGTATTAACAGTGCTGTCAGCGTGGCGATTATCAGCAACTCCTTTTCCGCCGATATAGAGCAAAATGTGTGGGACAGACTTCTTTCGGGAAATGTATCCAATGTTCATGAGGCTGAGGCGCTTTGTATAAGGAGCGGATTTGATTTTGAACGGAAGCGCATATGTGCGGCTTTTGAGATTCCCAACTATGCTATGATGACAACCGCAAAGAAGCATTCCTTTGAGAGAACGTTCCGAGGTGAATGTGACCTTGTGATGAGTGAAAATTCGGTTAAATATCATTTTATAGTCTATAATTCCACGCTGATATTGTTTATAATGTCCGACAGAGATGAGGATAATCAGAACACTGCCGCACAAAAGGTCTATTTGCTGATTGAAGGTCTGACGGAAGGGCTGAAAAAAATAAGGGTGAGCTGTCTTGTGGGATACAGCAGGAGCATGAGGGGAGCGGAAACCATTTCCGAAAGCTATTTTCAGGCGGTAAATGCGCTTAATGTGGGAAAACGTCTGCACAGCGGCAGCAATATATTTTCATATCAGCAGGACTATGTAACGCACCTCTTGTATAAGGGGTATTCCACAGAGGAGCTGAAGAGTATTTACAATGAATTTATCTATCCGCTAAAAAAATACGATGAGAGCGTCAACGGAGAGCTTTGTAAGACAATAACGGAGTACATCAAGTCAAAGCAGAATATATCCACAGCCGCAAAAAATCTTTTTATACACCGAAACACCATGATGTACAGGCTTTCGCAGATAGAGGATATTCTGGGGCTTAAGCTCAGCTCCCCCGATACCATATTCCGCATATCAATGGGGCTTTATATTGATAGGGCTATAGATTGAGAGCTTTCCTACAGTTTGCTTATACAAGCGTAAAATCGTTATTGTCCTGTGCAGCCGCAGTGCCTGAATCGTGAGAATTGGCTATCAATACGCCCTATTTATTGATGTATCAAATATAAGTGATCCGTCACTATTAACGCGTTCCGTTCCGCCAAGCTATTACCCCTTTTACTTATTTATATAAATTTCCGTATATTGACATTATACTTTCTTTGTGCTATAATGCTTATAGATGGAGGAGGTGACGGTATGTCAATTTTATCATCTTATCACAATGTTGTATTATCGGGAAAACACGCCGGAGAAATTCTCACGGTTGATACAATGGGATTATACAGTTTTGGAAATTATATAATCAACAAGCATAATGTAAGAGAATTTACTTTTATCAAATATCGCAATGAATATCGAACTATGTGCGAAGTTTGGAAAATCGTTTGGTGTGACAATACCGTCAGCATTTGCCTGTTGACGAGAAAAATTTCAAATAAATTCTGTCGCATACTTACTGCACCCGAGCCGCCGTCTCTTTCCCAAGAGCTCAAGAGAAAGAAGACAAAGCTGCCTAAAATATCTTCCGTTGCTTATTCCACACAGGGTTCATGGAGATGTCCAAAGTGCGACTTGGTTAATGTGGGGAAAACCTGCACCAATTGCGGTACAATGCGCTTATTGGAAGATAGCAAACGGACAAAAAAGCTTTTCCCTCGTGACTTTAGATTTTAAAATATCCGTAAGGTGTATTGCCGCAGTCGCAAAGCAAAGGGAAAATGATTGTTATGACAGTTAAAGTACGCATTTTCCCTAAAACAGTTACTTAGCACCTTTCTTTGGATTTTAGTATACTGTTTTCTACCCTTTGTGTCAAGCTTTATTATACGGGATTACCTTTTCTTTGCCTTATTATAGTAATACAGCTTTCAAAAACCACGTTTCAGAATGTTCAAATTCTTGACAACCTGTGCAATTCATGTTATACTAAAATGAGTAGCCTTGATTTGCAGAGGGGATATGTGTCTATGAATAAGATCAGGATAACAGTGTGCGGAGTGGATTATGTTGTCAGCACAGATGATTCGGAGGAATATATGGCAGCCCTTGCAGCCGCTGCCGAAAAAGAAATAACATCAATGACCACACCGTCTAAGGGCTTTACCGAAAAGACAGCCGCTGTTTTTTCGGCGCTTGTAAATATGGATAGGGCTGTGAAAGCTGAACGGGAGAACATATCACTGAAAAAACGTGCCGAGGGCGGATCTGCCGCTTGGCATGCGAAATATTCCGCAGCCGAAAAGGAAAATCGTCAGCTTTGCGGAAGACTTAAGGCGTGCGAAAATAAGAATATCGTTTTGGAAAAGGAAAACGAAGCCTTAGGTACATGTAACGATGAGTTAATCCGTGTAAAGGCGCATCTTGCCGCAGCCGAAAAGGAAAATCGTCAGCTTTGTGGAAGACTTAAGGCGTCTGAAAATAAAAATATTGCTTTGGAAAAGGAAAACGAAGCCTTAGGTACATGTAATGATGAGTTAATGCGTGTAAAGGCACGTCTTGCCGCAGCCGAAAGGGATAACAGGAGGATTAACGCCGAATTGTCCCGCTGCATTTCCGAAAATAAAGAGCTGACCGCGGCAGCCGAAAAAAACAATGAAAATAAATCCGAGCAATCCTCGCTGAAAATAAGAATGGAAATTCTTGAGGGAAAAATCAAGCTTTATGAGGCTGAACGGATAAGAAACGAAAATTTACAGGCGCATGAAACCAAAATGCTGAAAAGCGCTGTGGAGCGTCTTGAGGAGAAAAGCAAGGCTCTCGAAAAGGAGAATAATCTGCTGAAAAAGCGTCCGGATTTTAAGGGAGAACAGCTTGTGATTGAAAATACCGTTTCCCCGTCCGTGACAGTTCCCCTTGGCAGGGAGTACATATATGCGGATAAGACTGCCGAAAAGGCCGCAAAACGAACCAATGCCGATAAGACGGAGAAGCATAACGGTGACGGTGCGGCGGCACTATCCGAGGAGCAGGCTGAGGTCCAGCTTCCGGGACAGTTTTCTTTAATTGCCTCGGACGATGAAAATGTTTGTCTGTACAATCCCGATACCGAGAAAGACAGATCGGTCGGGCGCAGAAGAGGAAAGAAAAGATAAGATGTCACTAAATTATGAAATACTCGCTCCGGCAGGAGGAATGGAGAGCCTTTATGCCGCGGTTCGCTGCGGTGCGGATGCGGTTTATGTCGGAGGGAAAAGCTTTTCTGCAAGGGCAAATGCGGATAACTTTACCGATGAGGAGATGAAGCAGGCGGCGGAGTATTGCCATTTACACGGGATTAAGCTTTTCAGGGCAATGAATACCGTTATTTTTGATTCGGAGACCGAGGACTTTTTTCGGGCTGTTATTTACAGCGCCGAGATAGGCGTTGACGGGCTTATTATTCAAGACACGGGCGCCGCAGCTCTTGCACGTGCCGCTGTATCTGAAATGCCTCTCCATGCATCAACGCAAATGACAATACATACGCCGTGCGGCGCAATGGAGGCAGCGAAGCTGGGATTTTGCCGTGTCGTTGCGGCAAGAGAGCTTTCGCTGAGGGAAATAAGGCGGATCTGCGATACAGGTATTGAAATTGAGGCTTTTGTTCACGGGGCGCAGTGTATGAGCGTTTCCGGGCAATGCTATATGAGTGCGGTAATAGGTTCGAGAAGCGCAAATAGGGGGCAGTGTGTGCAGGCGTGCAGACTGCCTTTTTCAGCCATTGACAGAAGCACTGACGGTGACAGGTATGACCTGTCGCTTAAGGATATGTCCTATGTTGAAAGGGTAAAGGAGCTGCTTAACGCAGGCGTATTTTCCCTGAAAATAGAGGGAAGAATGAAACGCGCGGAATATACGGCAGCCGCCGTTACTGCGTTAAAGGACAGTATTTTAGGCGACAGAGAATTACCCGATGATATGAAGCGGCTAAGGGCTGTTTTTTCAAGAAGCGGCTTTACCGACGGCTATCTTTCGGGCAGGATTAATAGGGATATGTTCGGATTTCGCCGAAAAGAGGACGTGGAAAGCGCAAAGGACGTTTTGCCGCAGCTTTCACAGCTATACCGTAATGAAGCGGAAATAGGTAAAATACATTTTCTTTGTACCCTTAAGGCAGGTGAGAAATCACGGCTGGATTTTTCCGTAAACGGAATTAGCGGCAGTGTTTTCGGTGCAGAGGTGCAAAGAGCGGTTACTCGACCGACCACAGCGGAGGATGTAATAAAATGTCTTTCAAAGCTGGGCGGAACCGCTTATAAATTTGGCGAAGCCGATACCGATATTGAGGATAACGCCATGCTGCCGATATCCGCGCTTAACGCCCTTAGGCGCAGTGCGGTTGAATATATTGACAGGGAGATTATATCCGATAATACACCAATCTATTCCATTAGTAGGAATATGCCATCGGTGAGAGAAAGATCGGATGCGGTAACGGAAAGCCCCGCAATATGGGTTATCTGCCGCAATGCGGCGCTTGTGCCGTGTGTGGCGGGTACGTCGGCGGAGAAGATTATTATTCCTCTTGATGAATTTGAAAGGCTTGATTTTGAGGGCGGATATGACAGATTTGCGGTTATGCCGCCTGCATTTACCTTTGATGAAGGCAGAATGACAGACAGATTGATGAATATATACAAAAAGGGCTGTAGGCAGCTTTGGTGCGAGAATATTGCGCACATAAGGATTGCCGAAGATATAGGAATGGCGACTCTCGGTTCGCCGCGGCTCAATGCGGCAAACTCCTATGCCTGCGATGAGTACGGAAAAATGGGTATCATGTCGTTATGCGTTTCAGCAGAGCTTCGGACGGGACAGATAAGAGCGCTGAAATCCCCCATACCTATAGGAATATACGCATATGGGCGTATGCCGCTTATGCTTACGGTGAATTGTCCCATAAAGGCACAGGCAGGGTGTCGGCACTGCACAGGGGCTGTCACCGACAGAACGGGCAGAAAATTTCCCGTCCGCTGCTGCGGAGAGTATACGGAGCTGCTTAACTGTGATTTTTTGGATGTTCTTGACAGACTTGAGGATTTCGGCAAAATTGATTTTGCACTGGTAGATCTGACGGAGGAAATTTCCGAGGCACAGGCGGCTATGCTTGCAAAGGGCTGTGATGTGCGAACGGAGCTTCCGCATGGAGAGAGATATACCAAGGGACTTTACTATAGGGGGATCATATGAAAGAAGGATTTAAGAGAACAATAGCCTTTTTGTTTTTTCTGCTTGCAGGGATAGCGGCAGAAACGGTTATTGCGGGGATATGCTCGGATATACCCTTTTTGAGCTGGCTGGGACACTCGGTAAGCATTGGCATAGATACCGGAGATCCGGTTATACTTGATCTTATCGTGGTTAGGCTGGCGTTCGGATTTATTATGTCTGTAAATCTTGCCCAGATATTATGTGTTATAGCTGCGCTGATTCTATACAAAAAGGTAATAGTGTAGCTTTGTCAAGGTGGTGTTATTTTGGCTGAAATCAGGGATAGACTTCGATTTGTTATCATAATGGGACTGTCACTGTTTTTGATGTCATGCGGTGCAGTGGAACTTATGAAGCTGCAAATTGTAGACGGCGGAAGCTATTACGAGGAATCACAGAGTACAACAGTGGCCACACAGAGTATAAATGCGCCGAGAGGGCAGATTGCAGATTATGACGGGGAGTGGCTTGTAAGCAACAAATCGGGATTGAATGTGGTTTTTGAAAAGGCATTTTTTCCGTCTGATAACTCGGAAATAAACAGGATAATATTAACCGCAGTCAATATCCTTGAAAGCGAGGGCGTTGAGTGGAATGACATTCTCCCCATAAGCACAGCTTCACCCTTTGAATTTGATGAAGACCGTGAAAGTGATTCCGCTCGTCTGCGTACAAATATCGGCATTCAGGCCTATGGAACAGCGGAGGACTGCATGATAGCCATGTCGGATATTTACGGTATTTCCGATGATTATACCGACAGGGAAAAGCGAATAATAGCAGGTGTTCGGTATACCATGTATGTCCGTGATTTTTCAGTTTCAAACCAATTTACACTTGCGGAGGATATACCCATGTCGGCAACCGTACAGCTTAAAGAGCTTACAGGAGAGCTTGACGGATTGGATATTGTGGAAGAGGCAGTTAGGGTAAATAATGTGGGAGATGTTGTTCCTCACCTGATCGGCACAGTCGGCGCTATCTCCGCGGAGGAGTATGCGGAGCTTAAGGATGACGGATATGCGCTCAGCGATACCCTCGGTAAGGGCGGCATTGAGAGTGCCATGGAGGATACCCTCAGAGGCGAAAAGGGTACAAGAACCATTGAAATAAAGAGCGGTCAGGTTATTTCCGATACGGTTACTGAGGAGGCTGTCCCCGGAAACAGCATAAAGCTCACCATTGACAGCGATTATCAGCGGGATGTACAAACTATTTTGGAAAGCCATATTTATTGGCTGCAAAATCAAACGTCAACGCGTGCAAGCGGAACATCCGCCGATGCAGGTGCGATAGTTGTGCTTAACGCCAAAACGGGTGCATTGCTTGCTGCCGCTACTTACCCGACATATGACCTTAACGACTATATAGAGGACTATGCATCAGTGGCGGCGGGGGAGAATGCTCCCCTTACCAACAGGGCGGTCAGCGGAATGTATCGTCCCGGCTCTACCTTTAAAACGGTTACGGCAATAGCAGCTTTGAACGAGGGTATCATTGACAGAAGCTACACAGTTACCTGCAACGGCGTCTATACCTATTGGGAGGATTGGTCGCCGAAATGCACAGGCTCTCACGGCAGCATAAATGTTATAACCGCCTTGTGTGAATCCTGCAATATATTCTTTTACGAGGTGGGACGGATAACGGGTATCGACACTATAGCCGATTATGCATCACAGCTGGGGCTTGGCGAGGAGATGGGTCTTGAAATAGGCAGAGATGTGAAGAAAGGCTTTATTGCAACCCCCGAATCCTATATGGAAAGGCAGCAGACATGGCAGGCGGGAAATGTTATCCAGGCTGCCATAGGTCAGGCTGATACCTATGTTACCCCTTTGCAGATGGCGGCGCAGGCTATGACTATAGGAAATAAGGGAACACGCTATCAGACCTATATGGTGGACAGCATCTATGATTACGGCATGGAAAATCTTATTTCTAAGACAGAGCCTGTAGTTGCGGCGGAGATTGAGGACAAGACGGGATATACCTTTGATACGGTTATAGAGGGTATGCGTGAGGTGGCACAGTTTGACGAGTATACCTATCCCACGGCCGAGGATTATTATACGGATAATTATCTGCTTACGGATTTGCCCTATGATGTTGCCATAAAGACCGGAACTCCCCAGATAACCTCCTCAACCGATACAGGCTCGGCATTTATAGGCTTCTATCCTGCCGATGACCCGGAAATAGCCTTTAGCGGATTTATCGAACACGGTGAGTATTCCAAGCTGATGATCAAGGAAATCATATCCGCATACTACGATGAATTTTACACAATAGATAAGCTGTCCGAAAGCAAAACGGAGGAGGAAATAGCCGAGGAGCTTGCGGGGCTGGGTGAGAATGAGGAAGAATAATATTAGGGGTGATGGTTTTATGAAACTGAAATCGTGCCTTGCCGTTGTCCTTGCTGTGATTATGACAGGCTGCAATGCAGAAAGCGGTATAGAGGATGAAAGTGAAGCTTCGGTACCTGTAACGTCCGCGATAACCGTTGACGGTCCGCAAAGGGATTTGGATTATATCGGCGAACAGAATTCCGAAGAAAATATCAATACATTCTTTTCCGCTCTTACTCTTACGGAAAAGGAGTTTTACCCCACGGAAAGCTCCGTGCATTTCAGCGGCAGGCATTTAAACGTTGACGGAGTGGAATATCTCAGCAATACCTGTTCGTCCATAGATTTTGTTATGACAGGTGACAGGATTGAGGCGGTGCTGGTATCAAATGCAAGTGATTACAGTGAAAAAAATCGTGCATATCTTGCAGTGGTGATAGACGGCGAGGTTACAAGCAGAATTGCGGTTGAAAACGGTACAAACAGCTATGTTCTGTATGAGGGCGATAAACTGATAAACGCCGAGGTTTCCCTTGTGAAGCTAAGTGAAACCACAGCCGCAAGTCTTGGGGTAAAAAGCGTAACGGTGAATGCAACCAGTATTGCCCCAAGCCGTGACAAAGAGCTGCAAATCGAGTTTATAGGCGATTCCATAACCTGCGGCTACGGCAACGAGGGTTCGGCGGAAAGCGGTGTGTTCGATACGGCGGAGGAAAACGGCTTAAGCACGTATGCCTATCTTACGGCGCAGGCTCTTAATGCGGATTGCAGTCTTGTCTGTGCAAGCGGAATCGGACTGATTTCCGATTGTACAACGCAGGGTGTTCTTGAGGATTATCTGCTGATGCCGAAAATGTATGAATACAGTGATATATATTTTGAGCTTCATCGCAGTGTATCGGAGCTTACTCAGTGGGATTTTGGCGGCGGCAGCGATATTGTGGTTATCAATTTGGGTACGAACGATTATACCTATACAGGAAAAAACGAGGAACTGCAGGCGCAGTTCGGTGATGCATACTATAATTTTATCGGGCAAATCCGTGAAAATAACCCCGATGCTATAATAATCTGTACCTTAGGTATATTGGGTTCGGAGCTGTACGGTCAGATTGAATATGCAGCGGAGCAATACAGCGATGATCACGCGGACAAGAATATTTATACCTATAGGTTTGATTCTCAGTCAGCGGAGGACGGGTACGGTACGGATTATCACCCAAGTACCGCGACCCATGAAAAGGCGGCAGCGGCGCTGACGGAGTATATTCGGGCTTTGATAGAGAATTAGAAAGTGCTGCGTGATAATTACCGCATACTGTCATATGAAAGAGAGAGGCTATGATTATTTATTCGACAAGACACGGCGAAACAGAGTGGAACTCACTGGATAAAATCAGCGGGATAACCGAGGTGGAGCTTACTCCCGCAGGAATTGAGCAGGCAAAGCTGCTTGCAGAAAGGGTTTGTGCCGAATGTGGAGATATATCCGCAATATTCTGTTCGCCTATGAAACGGGCGCAGATAACCGCAGGCTACACCGCAAAGGCTCTTGGACTGGATATTATTACCGACAGCCGTCTGCGGGAATGGAACTACGGCAGCTTTGAGGGAAAACACAGGGATACCGGGGGCTACCGTGAAGCCAAGCTGCAATTCGGCTGCAAAATGCCCGGCGGGGGAGAATCGGTTTTTCAGCTTGTGGGAAGAATTTATCCGTTTCTTGATGATGTCCGTGAAAAATATAAGGGTAAAAATGTCCTGATAGTAAGTCACGGCGGTGTTTGCAGGATTATAGATTCATACTTTAACGATATGACCTCACAGCGCTTTTCCCAATTCTTTATGGGCAATTGTGAACTGCTAAGATATGTTATTGATCAGTAAGGAGAGATTTGACTATGAAACAGATACTGGATGGAGTTTGGACTATGTACCCCGCAGCGGATACCGAGGATAAAATTCCCACAACCGTACCCGGCTCGGTTTATTCGGCTTTACTGGGCAGCAAGCGTATTTCCAATCCTTATTTTCGGGAAAATGAATATATAAGCACCTCCGTAAGTGAGGATGATTATGTTTTTGCGAGAACCTTTGAACCTACCGTGGATATGATGGGCTGTGACAAGGTGCTTTTGAAGTTTTACGGTATCGATACCATTGCCGATATTTTCCTGAATAATACTCTTTTGGGGAAAGCGGACAATATGCACCGTGAATGGGTATATGACGTAACCGATATTATAAAAGGCGATGAAAATTTACTGGAGGTTAAATTTACATCTCCGCTTAAATACATTGCGGAAAAGGATGCCGCCGAGCCTTTATGGGGAGTTAATTCAACGGTAAAGGGCTTTCCCCACATTCGTAAGGCGCATTATATGTTCGGCTGGGATTGGGGTCCAAAGCTACCCGATATGGGAATATGGCGCAGCTGCGAGCTTATAGGAGTAAAGGGCGGGCTTATAGACAGCCTTTATATCAAGCAGGATCACAGCCGTGTCGCCGAGGGGATTGTGGACATTACTGCTCAGATACACCTTACCCATTGCGATGAACGGGAGAAAAAGCTTGTACTTACCGTCCCTCAACCGTCCGGAAAAACAATTGTAGCTTCCAAGGTGATAGCGCCGGGACAGGGAAATGTGAATATTTCCTTTGAAATATCAGATGCTAAGCTATGGTACCCTCGCGGCTATGGAAAGCAGCCCCTTTATACCGTTCAGACAGAGCTTATTGACACGGAAAGCGGCGAGGTTGTTTCCGAAAGGACGGAAAAAATCGGACTTAGGACAGTTGCCGTTTCAAGGGAAAAGGACGATATGGGTGAGGAGTTTGCCTTTGTTGTAAACGGAATAAAGATTTTCGCCATGGGTGCAAACTATGTTCCCGAGGATCAAATACTGTCGAGAATTTCAAGGGAAAAAACCGCCAAGCTGCTGAAGCAGTGCGCAATGGCTAACTACAATATGATACGTGTGTGGGGCGGCGGCTTTTACCCCGCAGACTATTTCTATGAAATATGCGACGAGCTGGGCTTGCTTGTTTGGCAGGATTTAATGTTTGCCTGCGCCGTTTATAGGGCGGATAAAGGCTTTTGCGAAAATGTTCGTCACGAGATTGAGGAAAATGCAAAGCGTTTCAGAAATCACCCGTCACTTGCAATGTGGTGCGGCAATAACGAAATTGAATCCGCATTGCAGTACTGGGGTATACCGAGAGCGGACAGCTATAAAAAGGACTATCTGCGACTGTTTGAGGAGCTTGCGCCCAAGGTGCTTTCCCACTATGACCCGCAAACCTTTTACTGGCCGTCATCACCCTCATCCGGCGGCGGATTTAGCGATTTGGATGCAGAGAATAAGGGGGATTCCCATTATTGGCAGGTATGGCACAGCCTTGCACCCTTTACCGAATATAACAAGCATTCATTCCGCTTCTGTTCGGAGTATGGCTTTGAATCCGTTCCAAGCATGAAAACCGTAATATCCGTTGCGGATTATGACGATCTCAACCTTATGTCGCCTGTGATGGAGGCTCATCAGAAGTGCGAGCAGGGCAATGAAAAGCTTATGTACTACCTTGCACAGATGGTGCATTACCCCTATGACTTTGAGGGATTGGTTTATGCCTCCCAGCTTGTGCAGGCGGATGCAATACGTCTTAATGTGGAAAGAATGAGGCGAATGAGGGGCGTATGTATGGGCTCGCTCTACTGGCAGGTCAATGATTCCAACCCCGTTATTTCATGGTCGTCCATAGATTATTACCACCGCTGGAAAGCGCTTCATTATTATGCAAAGCGTTTCTATGCGCCTGTTCTGATTTCCGCGGATATGACTGATTACACAGCTGTTCACCTTAACGTGTCCTCGGAAAAGCAGGAAGCCTTTTCCGCAAAGATAATTTGGCGTGTGCGCTGTGCGGACGGTACGGTTTTCCGCAGGGGTGCGGAGGAGATAACCGTCAATCCTTTTTGCGCCGAGGATAAGGTTGTGCTTACATTGGATCTCACGGGAGTTGATACCGCCGATACCTATGAAAGTCGGAAAATTCGTGCCAATGTTTACCTTGAATATGAGCTTTGCAGGGACGGCAGGATAATTTCCCAAGGAACAAGTCTTTTTGTACAGCCAAAGTCATTTGCTTTCCGTGATCCTCACATTAAGGTCAATGTAACTGAGGAAAACGGCTGCTTTAAAATTGACGTTTCCGCTAAGGCTTTCGCCAAGGGAGTTATGCTGGAGCTTTCCGACAGCGATTGTCTGTTCAGCGACAACTGGTTCGATGTCCATGCAGGCACTGTCACGGTTTATGCCGCAAAGCTTTCGGGCAGAGGACCGCAGACTGCCGAGGAATTTGCCGAAAAGCTGCGTGTTCAATCCTATTTTGAGGCAATGCAGCTTACGGAAAGAGAATAAGGAGGAGAATTATGGAGCAGGATATAAATGCGCTTAAAGAACGTTTTCTCGATATATACAGGACTAACATAAAGAGAGATGGCGGGGATAAGCTGCTTGATTATCTTACATCAAAGCAATGCGATTTTTTTACTGCGCCTGCCAGTACACGCTTTCACGGCTCATACGAGGGAGGGCTTCTGCAGCATAGTCTTAACGTTTACGATTGCTTAAAGAGCTATATGGAGCGTGACCGTGTTAGGAATATTTACGGCCTCACCGCTTCCGATGAAACTATAGCGCTTACAGCGCTTCTTCATGATATTTGCAAGGTGAATTTCTACAAGACGGATTTCCGAAATGTCAAAAATGACCTTGGTGTTTGGGAAAAGGTTCCCTATTACACCATTGACGATCAGCTGCCCTACGGACACGGCGAAAAGTCGGTATACATAATAACGGGATTTATGCGGCTTACCCGTGAGGAGGCGTTCGCAATCCGTTTCCACATGGGCTTTTCAGGCTCGGACGATATTAATTTGGTGGGGAGAGCCTTTGAAAAATTTCCCCTTGCCTATGCACTCCATGCTGCCGATATGGAAGCGTCATATTTCTTGGAAAGAAAATAGTGATTTACAGGCAGGAAAATCACATCACGGGATTTTCCTGCCTATGTTTTGACAGTTCAGGCAAAGAGCCGATCCTCGTATCACGCTGTCCGTACCGAATTTATTTCGTATTTCATCAACGGCGCAGTCAAGCTGTCCTGCACGAGTAAGATTTTCCTCAAAGCCGAAAAGATCCGTCTGTGAATATACACGGCTTTTGGGGACAAGGTCGGACAGCCTAACGGTAAGGCTGCGGAATATATGCGGTTCGGGAAAGCTTTGCTTATATATATCATAAGCCGCCTTTGTTATAACCGACGATATATCGGTGTAGCTGTCAAGCCTTATCTGACGCTGAATATAATTTAAATCGGTTGTTCGGAAATTAACGCCCACGGTTTTGCATACCGCATTTTGGCTGCGCAGCTTCATGGCTGCGCCGTCCGCAAGAATACCTACCATAGCGCGGATCTGTTCATTGGCGTAAAGGTCATTTCCGATCGTCATGCCGTTGCTTATGGATTTAAGCGGTATGCTTTCGCCAAAGTATGATATGGGGGAGGTATCATAGCCGTTGGCGTATGCCCAAAGCTGCTTGCCGTTTTTTCCAAGACGGGAGCTTAAAAAGGACGGCTGCGATTGTGCCAGGTCGCCAATGGTATGGATATATAGGGAGTTTAGCTTGCGGTTTGTGACATCTCCCACACCCAGCAGAGCGTTGCAGGGGAGCGGCCATATTTTTTCGCGGAAGTCTGAACGGCGAACAGAGGTTACCGCATCGGGCTTTTTCAGGTCGGAGCATAGCTTTGCAAAGGTTTTTGTAAAGCTTACCCCTATTGAAACGGTAAGACCCGTTTCTTTCTTTATCCGCCGCCGTATATCATTTGCGGCAGCCTCGCCGAATTTGCTGCCGCCCGAGATTTCCAGCCAACATTCATCTATGCCGAAGCTTTCGACTTGGTCGGTGTATTCATTGTAAATTTCCCCCGCAATTTTTGAGTAAAGCACGTATTTGTCAAAGTCGGGGTTAATTTTCACCGCGCCGCCGCATTTTTTGTCCGCCTGCTTTATCGGTTCTCCCGTGCTTACGCCAAGGCGCTTGGCAACATTATTTTTTGCAAGCACAATTCCGTGTCTGTCCTCGGTTTTTCCGCAGACTATAACCGGTTTAAATCGGATTTCGGGACGGCTTAGACATTCAACCGAGGCAAAAAAATTATTCATATCCGAGTGAAGTACGGTTCTTTCCATGATTTTATCACCACTATTTTACAGTATGTCAAGAAAATGGAACATATGTTCTGCTTTTTATATATTATACCCGAACATATGTTCTGTGTCAACCCATAAAACCATAGAATTTTGCATGAAAAACGATACACTTTTTTGAACAAAACGTCACATGACAAATTTGGTAGTAAGTAAATATCACACAGCAAAGGGCTGTCGTAAATTCAGCTCTACGACAGCCTTTAATTTAATAATATCTGTTTAAATAAGCTTGCGCTTGATTTCCGTAACCTTACCGAAAATCCGTATGCGGCTCATTTCCGTCCCCTCAAATACTCTCGGCGGATAGTAGGGATTTTCGCTGATCAGGGTTATCTTGTTTTGCGAAAGTATAACCCTTTTAACCACACCGTCCTCATCATCGATAATAACAACGGCATATGTACCGCTGTCCACAATATCCTGACAGCGTACAAGCACAAGATCACCCTCCATTATCATTGGGGACATACTGTCGCCGGTTACACGTAGAAAAACGTAATCATCGCCCGATGTTACCGAATCGGGTGAAACCTGTTCGTATCCCTCCACATAGTTTTCGGCATGGCAAGCCAGTCCCGCCGCCACACGTCCTATTACCGGTACGGAAACCATTTCCTTGAAATCCGCACTGAATACATTTTTCGGTGCGCCTAATTTAGTGACGGCACCATCGGTGAGATCGTTTATATCCGTACCCAGTGCATTCGCAATGGAATTCAGCACGGGGCATTTGGGACGTTTGATAAGTCCAGCCTCATATCGCTGAATTGTGGATGCGGCTATTCCCACCATGTCTCCCAGCTCAGTCTGAGTAAGCTCCTTTTCGTTTCGCAGTGACTTGATTTTAATACCTATTGATCTAACATCCATATCCATTGCAAACACCTCAATTCAATAATTGCTCTGTGCAGTGCATAATGCATCTTATATTGCTATTATAGCATATAAAATCGGAAAAATCAATAGTTTTTTTGCAAAAAAATTGCCCCATAGGGCAAAAAAAGTACCGCCTTGCCGCCATGTGGACATAAAACCCGCACGCAGCAGGTGGGCAACATCCCGTCAGTCTCACGCTCCCTGCGTCCGTAGCTCCGCACATCTAATGCGGCGGGAGGTCTGCAATCCTCTGGACGGAGAATGAATCCCTTATTTTAAGTGTTGGATTATAAAACCACACTTTCTCGGTCAAGGCAGAAGCTTTCTTCGCTAAATATAGTATACCATGCCCGAAAGCGAAAATCAATAGTAATTTTTGTAGATTTTAAGCCTGTACCTTTGTTATATTTACCGACTAAAAAAAAGCATGGACAGAGCGATTCTTGAAAAAGTGAAAAAAACGGAAGCCGCAGCTGTAAAAGCAGTATTGTCTTACGGAAATGTCATAAAACGGCTGCTGCACTCTTTCGGGTGAGTGCGGCTGCTTGGTTATTTCTGTGCAAAATTCCCAATAAAGCTTTGTGAAAATTTACGAATGTAATCGTTGACATAAGGACTTGTTTATGTTATAATTACCTTAGTACTTTTGCGTTATGCGTTTAAAATCATGAAAGGATGAAATTCTATGAAAACTTTTAAAAGGGTGGTTGCCGGTTTAACCGCTCTCAGCACTGTGTTTGCGGTTACTGCCTGCAGCGGAGGAAATGAAACAGGTTCCGATACGGCTGTTTCCACTGCCGAAACCACTACTGCGGCTACCGTTGCTATCAACACCGAAACTCTCGCCGAGGAGGATCAGAACACCGTAAATGATGTTACCGAGCTGCTTCCGGATGTGAAGCTTGAAAACAAGACTATAAAGTGGCTTTCTTTCTATGATCCTTTTCATGCCACTACATCGGGTAACACAAAATCCCTTGCACTTGAGCTTTTTGAAGCTAAGTATGACGGTGAGATTGAGTATATTCCTACCACATGGGAGGCGCGTTTTACCGACCTTTCCACGAATATTCTCGGCGGCGTTGGGATTGATTTTATTCCCGGAGGAGATTTGGATTCCTTCCCCAAGGGAGTTGTAAACGGTCAGTTTATTACCTATGATGAATACATTGACTGGGACAGCGAGCTTTGGTCGTCGGTAAAGGATTTGAACGACCAGTTTAAAATCGGCGATAACCATTACCTTATAGCAACGCAGGCTACAGCGGGCGAGGTTGTAATATATAACAAAAAGACCATTGAGGAATTTGGCTTTGATGATCCGGCGGATCTGCTTGCAAACGATGAGTGGACTTGGTCCACATTCAAGAATATGCTGCTTGATTACTGTGATAATGAGAGTGAATGCTACGGACTTGACGGCTGGTTCAATGAAAAGCCTCTTATGCTTTCCAGCGGTTCAGCGCCTATTGAGTTAAAGGACGGTCAGCTTGTTTCCAACCTTTATGATGAGAATTTGGAAAAAGCGATGAACTTTATGTATGAGCTGTATCAGAACGGACTTACCTTTGACAAGGGTCTGTATGACTGGAACACTCATCCTGAGTTTATCGGCGAGGGTAAGCAGCTGTTCTATATCTGCGGTACATATACCCTTGAGGGCTCTCATGATATCTGGGGCGCAACCTTTGGTGATGCCGAGGATGTTATGTTCGTTCCTATTCCCAGAATGGACGACAGTGATACATATTACCTCACTGCGGGCATGGAAGCGTATATGCTTTGCAAGGGCGCGGGAAATCCCGAGGGCGTTGCACGTTTCATGGAGTGTACGATTGCCGCAAGCTATGATGAAAGAACCGTTGAAATCGCCGAGCAGAAGTATCGTGACGATTACGGCTGGACCGATGAAATGATAGAAATGCGCAACACTATCAATGAAATGACAGCGGAGCATCCTATGTATTCAATCCATACAGGCTGTCCCACGGATTTGTACAGCCTGCTTGACAGCGGCGAATACGGAATAAGAGCGTCTTTCTACGGTATCGAATGGGCTACTGTAAGAGATTCCCTCTCCGAGGCTGTAGACGAGCTTGTTGCGGAATTTAATAATTCGCTGGCTGAAGTTCAGTAAATAAAATAATCGGCTGTAACCGTACTGCCGTAATTCGCCTGTCCTACGCAGAAAGTGGGGCAGGCGTTATTTTTCCCATAGGTATGTATCAACTGACAAAAATCCGCATATAATTAGGGCGAGGAGCTGATGTTTATGTGCGGAATTGCAGGTTTTTGTGATTACAGCGACAGGTTTACCTGTTCGGACGAAAAAGCCGAATCGGCTATGGTAACCTTGAAACGCATGAAAGAGGTGATTGCCCACAGAGGGTGCGACCAGACAGGCGAATACCTAAGGAAATATGTGGGCTTATCCCATACAAGGCTGTCTATCAGGGACGTTTCAAACGGTATTCAGCCCATGATAGGGCGTAAGGACGGGTGCGAATATGCCATAGTTTTCAATGGAGAAATATACAACACGGAGGAAATTATATCCGACCTTAGGGAACGCGGTGTATCACCGAATACCACATGCGATACCGAGGTCATACTTCTTGCCTATATGGAGTACGGAAAGAAATGCGTTGAAATGCTGAATGGTATTTTTGCATTTGCCATTTGGGATTTCGCCGAGGAAAAGCTTTTTATCGCAAGGGACAGAGCCGGCGTTAAGCCGCTTTTTTACACCTTTGTGGGCGATACCTTTGTATTCGGCTCGGAAATTAAGGCTTTGTTTGAATATCCGGGGGTTGTCCCTACAGTCAGCCTTGACAGCTTTAGGGAAATTTTCGAAATAGGTCCTGTGAGAACAGGTGGCTGCGGAGTTTTTGAGGGAATATATGAGCTTGATTCCGGCTGCTGCGGGTGGTATGACAGAAACGGTTTGACCGTTGAAAGGTATTGGGATTTGAAAAGTGAGGATCATACCGACAGCTATGAACAGACGGTGGATAGGGTTTCCTATCTGCTGAGAGATGCCGTTCGCAGACAAATGGTTTCCGATGTGCCTGTGTGCAGCTTCCTTTCGGGGGGCATAGATTCAAGCATAGTCACGGCAATAGCGGCGCAGGTTATCCGTGAAAGCGGCGGTACATTGTCCACATTTTCCTTTGACTTTAAGGGAAATGATATATATTTCAAGTCAAATTCCTTTCAGCCCGAGCCTGATCGTCCCTATGTTGATATAATGCTTTCGCAGCTTAATACAAATCACACCTATCTTGAATGTGACGAGGAGGAGCTTGCGGATATGCTCTATGATGCGGTATGCGCCAAGGATTTACCGGGAATGACCGATGTAGATGCCTCGCTGCTGTACTTCTGCCGCAAGGTTAAGGAGAATAATAAGGTTGCGGTAACGGGGGAATGTGCCGATGAAATTTTCGGCGGCTATCCGTGGTTTTACCGAAAGGATCTCCTTGAGGGGGACGGTTTCCCGTGGTCAAGGGATATGACCGTGCGGGAGTCACTGTTGCGTGATGATTTTGCCGCAAGGCTCGATCTTGAGGATTATGCCCACGAAAGATACTTGGATTCCGTGCGCAGAGTTCCGCTGCTTGACGGTGAATCGGGTGAGGAGGCAAAGCGCCGACAAATCACCTATCTTAATATAAAGTGGTTTATGCAGACCCTCCTTGACAGAATGGATCGAACCAGTATGTATTCGGGGCTTGAAGCGAGAGTTCCCTTCGCCGACCACCGTATAATGGAGTATGTGTTCAACGTTCCATGGAGTATGAAACGGAGGAACGATGTGGAGAAGTCGCTGCTGCGCGATGCCTTTAAGGATATTCTGCCACCGCAGCTTTTTATGAGGAAGAAAAGTCCTTACCCCAAGACCTATAACCCAAATTATCAGCGGATATTAAGGGAAAGACTTACAGCGGTTGTAAATGATTCATCCTCGCCTATACAGAATATTGTTGATGTCAAAAAGGTTTTCGATTTCCTTGAACAGCCCGATACGGTAGGTAAGCCGTGGTTCGGTCAGCTTATGACATCGGTTCAGATGGCTGCATATATTTTGCAGATTAACTTTTGGCTGAAAAAATATCGTCCTGCGGTCAAGATATAGTATAGTACGGCTTTCGGCGGTTATTCCAATTGAAAGCCGTATTTTATTTGTATAAAAATTCATTATATATATTCCAAATAGCTATTGACAAAGGTGATAAAATATTATAGAATTTAGGTAGCATTTATATGCATTTATTCGGTTATGCCCTTGAATTTAAGGGCAGCGGAGGTAATAAGATGAGTATTAACAAACTATTTTGCAGCGACTGGGAATTTTCGCTTCAGCCCTACGGCAGCGGCTATTCCGATGATTACAACTGGTCTAAGGTTGATATCCCCCACGACTGGCTTATTTATGATACCAAGGATTTATACAAAAAGTCAACGGGGTGGTACAGGAAGAAATTTACATATGAAAAGAAGAATGGTATGCTGGCGGCAGTTCGCTTTGAGGGAGTTTATATGGACTGTACCGTTTATATAAACGGTATTGCTGCGGGCGAATGGAAATACGGCTATTCCACCTTTGAATTTGACATTACCTCGCTGCTTGTTGACGGCGACAATACAATAGCTGTCAAGGTTAATTACAATACTCCCAACAGCAGATGGTATTCCGGCGCGGGAATATTCCGCCCCGTTTACTTTAAGGAAATGCCCGAAACTCACCTTGTTTCCGACGGAGTTTACATAAGCACCGAGGATATAGGCGGCGGAAAATGGAATGTCACGGTAACAGCCGAAGCAGTACGTCCCATAAATGCACCTCTTGCGGGTTGGAGCATAAGGGAAACGGTTCTTTCTCCCGATGGCGATGTGCTTTGCACGGTGCAGTCCGATATAAGCGCAGTTGACCGCAGCTGTATTCCCGCGTCTGTCGCTTGTGAGGGCTGCTCCTACGCTATCGGCAATCACACCGTAACAGTTGACAATCCGTGCCTGTGGGATATAGGCAAGGGTGTGCTTTACACCGTAAAAACCGAGCTTATGTATAAGGACGAGGTTATCGATACATCACTTGATACCTTTGGCTTCCGTACTATCCAATTTACTGCGGATAAGGGATTTTTCATAAACGGAAGAAACGTGAAGATAAACGGTGTCTGCGAGCATCACGATAACGGCTGCCTCGGTGCGGCTATAAATAAAAATGCTCTTGCAAGAAAGCTTGACAAGCTTTCCGTTATGGGTGTGAATGCTATCAGAACATCCCACAATATGCCTGCTACGGAGCTTATGACCCTTGCGGACGAAAGGGGCGTACTCATTCTGTCCGAGGGCTTTGACATGTGGGAGCGTCCCAAGACGGACAACGACTACGGAAATTATTTCAAGCAGTGGGTAGAGCGGGATGTAGCATCATGGGTTCGCCGCGACAGGAATCACCCCTCTGTAATAGGCTGGAGCGTTGGAAATGAAATTTACGACCAGCACGCCGATGAAAGGGGACAGGAGGTAACATCTCTCCTTGCACGCCTTGTAAGAACTCATGACAACAGGTGCAACGGCTACGTTACGTTCGGTTCCAACTATATGGAGTGGGAAAATGCCCAGAAGTGCGGCGATATTGTAAAGCTGGTGGGATACAATTACGGCGAAAGACTTTACAATAACCACCATGAAAAGCACCCCGACTGGATGATATACGGATCTGAAACCGCTTCTGTTGTCCAGTCAAGAGGTATATATCATTTCCCCTATGCCCAGTCTGTGCTTGCAGATGATGACGAGCAATGCTCCTCACTGGGTAACAGCACCACAGGCTGGGGCGCAAAAAGTCCCGAATGGTGCATTATTCAAGACAGGGACGCAAAATTCAGCGCAGGTCAATTTATCTGGACAGGCTTTGATTATATAGGCGAGCCTACTCCCTACAGCACAAAAAATTCCTATTTCGGTCAGATCGATACGGCAGGCTTTGAAAAGGACAGCGCATTTATCTTCCGCTCCGAGTGGACGGATTACAAACAGTCTCCCTGCGTTCATATATTCCCTCACTGGGATTTTAACCCGGGACAGCCCATAGATGTGCGTGTCACATCAAATGCGCCGAGAGTGGAGCTTTTCTTTAACGGAAAATCCATGGGTGCATATGACATCGACCACGAAAAGGGCGAAAAATTGACTGCCGATTACATTATTCCCTATGAAACGGGTGTGCTTGAGGCTGTTGCCTATGACGATAAGGGTAATGAAATAGCAAGGGATCGTACCGAGTCTTTTGGCGATACCGCAGAAATTGTGCTTTCTCCCGAAAAAAGTGAGATTAAGGCGGACGGTCTTGACCTTGCCTACATAGATATATCCGCTGCTGACAGCGAGGGCAGATTTGTGGCGAATGCCAATAACCGTGTGTTTGTTGAGGTAAGCGGTGCGGGACGGCTTGTGGGTCTTGACAACGGCGACAGCACCGATTACGACCAGTACAAGGGTACATCACGCCGCCTTTTCTCGGGAAAATTACTGGCGGTTGTAGCTTCCAAAAAGCAGGCGGGAGATATTACAGTTACGGTAAAATCAAAGGGACTTCCCGACAGCGTATGTGTAATTAAGTCCTGTGCCGCCGACTGTGACGAGGGCGTAAGCGCGCTTGAGGAAAATATCTCAATGGATTTCGATGCGTCTGCGGGAATTGACGATGTGCCCGTAAGAAAAATCGAGCTTCGCGCCGAGTGTTTGGCTTTCAGCGAAAACAGAAAGACTATCAGGGTTACTCCGGTTATATACCCCTCAAACGCAAGCTATGTAAAGGATATCGAGTATAAAATAACCACCGTGCTTGGCATACCCTCAAACCTTGGAAAATGCAGCCTTGAGGAGGACGGAAGTATTCTTGTGGCCGCTTTGGGTGACGGAGAATTTTCCCTTAGGGCGATTTGTAAAAACGGAACGGACAAATACCATATTATTTCTTCAATACCCTTTACGGCTGAGGGAATCGGCACAGCGGTATTCAACCCCTATGAGCTTGTTATAGGCGGATTGTACAGCGTAAGCAGCGGTAATATAGGAAACGGAATTGAGAGAGGAGCGGCATTCGCTTGGGGTGATTCATGGCTTGGCTATGAAAATGTGGATTTCGGTATGGTAGGTTCAGATACGGTAACAGTTCCTATCTATGCCAACTGCACCACTCCTGTGAAAATAGCCTTCTATGACGGAATACCCGATGACGGCGGCGAGCTTATAGGCGAATTTACCTATCATGAACCGCCACAGTGGCTTACCTATATTCCAAATACATTCAAGCTTACAAAGAAGCTAAAGGGTGTCCATACCCTCTGTATGCGTTCAGGTGACGGCTACCAGATCGGCGGATTTTTCTTTGAGAAAACCGACAAGGCATACGCACAGCTTGACGCACCCTCTGCGGAAAGCATTTACGGTGACAAGTTTACCGTTTGTGAAGATGCTGTTGTGGGAATCGGCAATAACGTTATGCTTAATTTCGGTGAAATGGATTTCGGCAGCACCGCACCTAAAAGGCTTATTATCTGCGGTCGTTCGGAGCTTCCTCTTAACAGCATACACTGCATAGTTAAGGGTGATTCCACGGCGCGTATTCTCTGCGAATTTGAACGTGCCGAGGAATATACCGAACGCAGTTTTGATATAAGCGGTATAAGCGGAAAATGCGAGGTTTCCTTTGCATTCCTGCCGGGAAGTAACTTTGATTATAAGTATTTCCGCTTTGAAAAGTAAATGCATAAAGGCCATAATTTTCATGACATTATCGCCGAAAGGGGATTTTAGCCTGTTAAAAAAATTTGGTGAAACTGCCCTTTGACAAGCACGATGTATTTTTGGTATAATATTCGAGTTGAGAAAGAACTGAATACCATATGCACGACACACGTAGTACCATGCGGTACGTAAATCTGATTACGGTACTTAAATTACCTCACTAATCGGATTTTCAGCCGCAGGGTGCTGCGTGTTTTTGTTTGCAAATTTTTAAGGGGAGTGCTTATTTTATGCCAACAAATCAATTTCAAAGAACCGTATTTGCCTTTTTGACCGTGCTTGTCACCGTCCATGCCTATGTATTTTACAGCCTTTTGTGGTAAACGGCTCAACCCTTATGTCCATTAACCAAACAGACGGTGTAATTGCGGCAATCAATGCTCAGGGCGGAGTTTATATGTTCGGCAGATATCTTCCCATATGGGCGGTTATTCTGATTGAATTCTGCTTTGCTTTTCTGCTTGAGGTGTTTGTGGGAAGTCCCTGCTCATACAAGCTGGCGGTAAAGGTATTTGACCCTGCAAAAAATCACCCTATGATGTTTGAAACAGCGATTATATGCGCCACTGTGGGAATTATGTGTCCCGTAATGAGCTTTATTGCGGCGCTGCTTTATTACCCATATTATGCGGGATTTAACGTTATTACACTGCTTGCCAACTGGCTGAAGCTTGTATGCTTTAACTTCCCCTTTGCGTATTTTACCCAGCTTTTCTTTATTCAGCCCCTTATCAGAACGGTGTTCAAGCTTATATTCTGCAGAAATCGTTCCGTTCAGCAGGCAGAAAATCAGGCTGCATAATTTCAGCCGTTACAGCTATATATAAAAATCATGCCCTGTGAATTTCACGGGGCATGATTTTTACACATTATTGTCCTCTTGTGAATATAATGTTCAAGGAAAGCTATGTTATGTGACGTGCTTTCCGCAGCAGATAAAAGGGCTTATGCCCGAAAGGATGATTGCTTTGAATAATCACAAGATGATTTCTAATAAAGGGAAAGCTACTGTGGTGACATTTTCATCGGTTACATTCGCCAATAAAGCTAAAGCGGCGCTGGAAAGGGCAGGTTATCAATCTGAGGTTATGCGTACGCCGGGAGCAATAGCGGGCGGCTGCGGCTATTCGGTTGTGACAGGCGCACCCTTGGATAAGGTTTCCGCCGTGATGGATAAGAACAATATCCATTACCGCAGCGTTACCGATAAGAGCGGGCGGTGACAGGTGAGAAATGATATATTTTGACAATGCTGCCACAACCTATCCCAAGCCGGACAGCGTTTTGCAGGCAGCAAGAGCCGCACCTGTGGAATACGGAGGAAATCCGGGCAGGAGCGGTCACAGTATGTCCCTAAAGACCGCAGAGGCTGTTTATGCCGTTCGCGAAAAGGCGGCGAAAATGTTTGATGCCGATCCGGAAAATGCAGTGTTTACACTGAACTGTACCCATGCGCTGAACCTTGCAATAAAGGGTGTGGCGGTGCGGGGAGGACATTATATAATATCCTCATTGGAGCATAACAGCGTTGCAAGACCCGTTCATGCTCTTGCGCAAAGGGGAATATCCTACAGTATTGCCCGTGTGTATGAGGACGATGAAAGGACAATGAAGGAGATAATATCGCTGATTAACCCTTATACCAAAGGGATAATATGTACAATGGGCAGCAATGTTACCGGACAGATACTCCCTTTTGGGAAAATAGGGGAGCTTTGCAGTGCAAGAGGACTTATTTTCATAGCAGACGGCGCGCAGGTGTGCGGTGTTCTTCCAATTTCCCTAAAAAATGACTGTATCAACATACTGTGTATGCCGGGACACAAGGGACTTTACGGAATAAGCGGTACGGGTATGCTTATAACCGACGGAAAATATCCCATTCACCATATCATGGAGGGCGGTACAGGCAGCACCTCTCTGGAGCTTAACCAGCCGGATTTCCTGCCCGATAGACTTGAAAGCGGTACGGTTAATACAGTGGGAATTATTTCCCTCGGAGCAGGGATGGATTATCTCGCTGCCAAGGGGATAGATAATGTCCGTTCCGCGGAGGATACCTTGTGCAGCCGCTTCATTAACGGTGTACGGAGTGTTGACGGTGTTAAAATATACCGCCAGCCTAATGCAAAGTATCTTCCCATAGTGCTGTTTAACATAGAGAGTAAAAATTCCGAGGAAACGGCGACAGAGCTTTCCGATGCGGGATTTGCGCTGAGAGGAGGATATCACTGCTCAGGCCTTGCACACAGAAGCCTTGGAACTCTTGATGTGGGAGGAGTCAGATTTTCCCCCTCAGCCTTTAATACGGCAGGGGAGGTTGATAAGCTTATAAGCGCGGTAAAAAGAATTGCGGCGGGAATGTAAATTTTTTTCATAATGCGGCGCACGAAATTTTCAACGGCTTCGTGCGCCCCTTTTTAGCGGATTATATTTTATTCTGCATTACATATTCTCCTTGATTATCTGTGTAGTATTAATAATCCATAAAATGTAAGCTTTGCAATTATTGTGTATATGTTTAAATTTTTGTACAAAAATTTATTGCTTTTTTCCCCTTATATCAATTGACTTTGCGGGACAGATACATTATAATATATAGTGGTTAGGTTAAACGTTTACGAAGATAATGTAAAATCGAAATAAAAGAAGATATTCAGTTGTAGTAAATCACCTATTACCTATAATTTATTACATTGTTATATATTAGGAGTGATTGATCAGGAATGAGCAGCAATAAGAAAAGGAAAAATAATCAGTCAAAAGCAAAGTCAACCAATCAGAATAACACCTCCGTATCCAAGCAGCAGATAAAGGACAGCGAGCCTGTTCAAAGCCTGAGTGATCTGGTAGCTCTTGCCCATGAGGCGGAGGCAGATATGGCTGAAAAGGAATCAGCCGCCCAAAATACAAATTCCCACAAGGATAATCAAGAAAATGCTGAAAAGACGGGCGATACAGCCAAGAGCGATCAGCCTAAATCAGTGGAAAAAGGCATTGCGGCTAAGAACGATCAGCCTAAATCAGCGGAAANNAAACAGCATACCCTTAACTACTATGATGAGGAATATTCCGGGTCAATGGATGCTCTTGACAGGGATTTAGCCTTAGCTAAGCGCAGAAAAGAGCGTGAGGATGCGCAAAATATGAAGCTGCGCCGTGAAAATGCGCAGAAAGAGGCGGAGGCTGCCCAAAGAGCGGAGGAATCTGCCAAAAAAGCCGCAATTGCCGCCGAAAACGCACGTATTGCAGAGGAGCATAAGGCGGAGCTTCGGGCTATAGAGAAGTTGGAGAAGCTAAAGGCGGAGGAAGCCGAGAAAGCTGCTAATGCAGGCGGTAAAAAGCCAACCAAGACACCTGCTAAGAAGAAGAAAGTGAAGATATCCGCCGTTGATGCGGGTATGAGAAGTATGGCGGCAATGCGCGCTGCGGCGGTTGTATTCATTGTAATTGTCATAGCCTATGTAGGAATATTTATATATACCACGGGTGCCAACAGCGATTATTACGATGAGCTTGACCTTAAGCTGACAGGTCAAAGCAAATCTGTCAACGATTCCAGCCGCGAATACACTCTTTCATCCTCGTATTCCATGACTGCGGAGGAAAAGGAGGAGGCAGGGCTTGCCATAGGACTTGCCGACAGCGATTCCGACGGACTTTCGGATTACTATGAAATAAACGTTTCCAAGACAGACCCTCTTAATCCCGATTCAGACGGCAACGGTCTTTTGGACGGCGCGGAGGTTATGAACGGTCTTGATCCGCTTGCGGAAATGACGGGCGGCAGTACTCCCGATACAGGGGTTTATTCCTCGGTTTCCCTTTCCGCAAGCACTGTAACCGTTTCCGCCGAAAATGCGCCAAAGACGGCTGTAATTACCCTTACAGACAGCGATAACAACAGTATTCAGGGAACATCAGGACTTATCGGTACAGCCTGTGAGCTTTACATGGATTACAGCGGAACGGTCACCTTGACCTTTGCTTACACGGAGGAGGAGCTTAATCACTGGAAAACGCAGGCATCCGCACTTTCCGTATATCGCTTCAACAGTGATACTCTAAGCTTTGACCAAGTGGACAGCACGCTTGCCTCCGACAATACGGTAACTGCGGAGGTTAATGAGGGCGGTATATATCTTCTCGCGGATTCGGGTATAATAACCGAGGAAAGCACAACGAGGGTTTTCTTCCTTATAGATAATTCAGGCTCTATGTACCCGGAGGAGCTTTGTGAAAATTCCGAGGAAAATGACGTTGAATTTAAGCGTCTTGATTTCTCTATTGGGCTTATAGACAAGCTCAATGAAAATGCCGAATACGGCGCCGCCAAATTTTCCGGCAACTACACGCTGATTTCACATATTTCCGATGATTCCGAAAGCGTCAAGGAAAGCATTGACGCTATAAGGTACAAGTCGCAATATTTTTCCGGAACGGAGATAGCGGGAGCGATTTCATCCGCTGTTGAGGAATTTGACGACAGCGATGTAAACGACAAAAATTATATTATACTGCTGACTGACGGTATGCCGACAACCTATAACAGCGCTGCGGACGATGCCGCTATAGAAGCTGCCAACGAAAAGGATATTACCATATTTACCATAGGCTTGGGAAAATACATAGATGCGGATTATCTGCTTGATATTGCCAATCGTACAAACGGGCAATTCTTCCAAGCAACCAACGCAGATGCACTTGAGAACATTTATGAGAAAATTCAAAGCTCCATGTCTTATAACCGTGTAATCGTTACCTCCGATGAAAGCGACAGCGATAATGACAGCGGCACAGCTATTTCCGTAGGATATCTTATTGCAGACAGCGGATTTGATGTTTCAAAGGACGGACTTACCTACACGAATTTCCGCACGGATTTTGCCCTTACAGGTGCCGACTTCGGAATTGCGGGACTTAACATGGCGTATTACTCCGGAACATTGGAGCTTGCGGAGGACTCGTATATTACTATGGACGGCACAGTGGTTGCGGGATATGATGTAAGCGGCATTGAAAGCATAGCGGACGGAAAGGCTTATCTGTCGGATCTTACATTGGATATACTCGATGTGTATCAGCAATATTTGAATTTGCCCAGTAAATGGGATTACACTGATGTGGACGATGATGGTGTATTGCCCTATACATCCGCGGCAAGAACCTACATTGACAATCATAATATGGGCGTTCTGACTACGGATTACACCGGTACATTCCCTGCGGAGTCTGATTTCCTGCGCTTCTGCCGCAAGATAACATTCAAGACGGTAAAGCAGTTCAGCAGCTATGAAAACGTGTATATAGACAGCACAAGGTGCGAGGGTAATGATTTAGAGGTAATTAACATGATCCGATACTTCTGTTATCTTCCCGATTCCGCACAGCACTCTACAGTCTGTGATTTCGGATATGACGGTGATGTGGCGCTTGATGCGCTTGTGGATGAGCTTACCTCCGGCAGACCCGCCGTTATATCGGTGAACGGTTCCGCCATGAACGCGGTAAGACTTATAAGAGATGCGTCCAATCCCAATAACTATGTTCTTGAAGCATATGACAGTAATTCACCCGGAAGAGTTACCAAGATCACTCTTGTGCGTTCGCCCATTTATACTCCCGGAAGTACCCCGACATATCAATATGCGGCATATTTAGGCGGACAGAATGTAACATTGCAGCTTTACATTTATTAAGGAAATAGATCTGCGAAGCTTGCAGTGTTTGCCGATTTGTAACAATTAAAATTGCCTCCGATATCACTTGTCTGTGAGCTGTCGGAGGCAATTATTTTTACTTATCCGATAAAGTGTCGGCGGTTTTCTGCGTTTTGTGAGGGTGTGCATAATAATTTCCGCTCTGCTACTTGAAAAAATAATATTTGTGTGTTATAATACCCTTGTATATGTCATTTAATATTAAATACAGGAGTGAATATTATGCAAAATACAAATTCTTATGAATCCCCCTTTTGTACAAGATATGCAAGCAAGGAAATGCAATATGTTTTTTCCGCTGACAAAAAGTTTACCACATGGCGTAAGCTGTGGGTAGCGCTTGCCAGAGCCGAAATGAAGCTTGGTCTGCCTATTACCGAGGAACAGGTTAAGGAGCTTGAGGCAAACGTAGACAATATAGACTATGATGCTGCCGCTCAGCGAGAGAAGGAGGTGCGTCACGATGTTATGGCACACGTTTACACATACGGTCTTGCCTGCCCCAACGCAAAGGGTATCATACACCTTGGCGCAACGTCCTGCTATGTAGGCGACAACACCGATATTATCGTTATGCGGGACGCAATGCAGATAATACTGAAAAAAATGGTTACGGTTATTTCTCAGCTTTCCGATTTTGCGGAGAAATATAAGGATATGCCTGCTTTGGCATATACACATTTGCAGCCCGCACAGCTTACAACAGTGGGGAAAAGGGCCACACTTTGGATAAATGAGCTGCTTATGGATCTTGATGAGCTTGAATACAGAATAAAGGGATTGAAGCTGCTGGGTTCAAAGGGTACGACAGGTACACAGGCATCCTTTATGGAGCTTTTTGACGGTGATACCGACAAGATAAAGTCCCTTGAAAGAATGATTGCCGAGGAAATGGGCTTTGAAGACGTAGTTCCCGTTTCGGGACAAACCTATTCCAGAAAGATTGATTCCCAGATTATCGCTACTCTCGGCGGAATTGCTCAGACTGCCATGAAATTCGCAAACGATATGAGAATACTCCAGAACTTCAAGGAAATGGAAGAACCCTTTGAGGCGCATCAGATCGGTTCATCGGCTATGCCCTACAAGAGAAATCCCATGCGCTGCGAAAGAATATGCGCTCTTGCAAGGTATCTTATGATAGATACCCTTAACCCCTCCTTTACTGCGGGAACACAGTGGCTTGAACGTACCCTCGATGACTCTGCAAATAAGCGTATTTCCGTAGCGGAGGGCTTCCTTGCCTGTGATGCGATACTCAATATTATGATAAACGTCACATCGGGTCTTGTGGTGTATGACAAGGTTATCCACGCAAGAATAATGAAGGAGCTGCCCTTTATGGCGTCGGAGAACATTATGATGAGCGCCGTTAAAAAGGGCGGCGACAGACAGGAGCTGCACGAAAAGCTGCGTACCTATGCAATGCAGGCAGGTAAGATGGTTAAGGAAGAGGGACTTGAAAACGACCTTATCGAAAGAGTGCTTGCAGATCCCTCATTCGGTCTTGAAAGAGATGAAATTGAGTCCATTCTCAAGCCTGAAAACTTCACGGGAAGAAGCTCAGAGCAGGTTACCGAGTTTATCGAAAACTGCGTAAAGCCTGTTCTTAAGCGTTATCCCGAATATTCTCACGAGTCCGCTGAGATTAACGTGTAATTTCAATGCTCGGTAATTCTCAAACCGCTGCGGAGTGCTTCGCACAGATACGAAACAGGTACTCCCAGTAAAAACCATGCCGATGAAAAAGCAAGACATATCTGTCCCAGTAGGTTCATATGCATATTGGAGTAGTCCCACACGTTCCACCCAAGAAGTAAATTCACTATACAGCCCACAATAAATTCCAGTGAGGTAATGACAATCATACCGAACAGGCATTTTGTCAGAAGTCCCTCGTTGGGGTGGCGTCCGAAATGAATGTACATGATCAACAGGCAAAGACCTCCTGTCAATGTCATTGACCAATGGGTATAGCCCCTTGTGACTACCTCAATCATCGAATAACCTATACCGCCGATAAGATAGACAATTAAATATTCGAGGGCATGGCTTGGCTTTTTTTCAGAATACACACTGTTCATATTTTCACCTTGACTTACGTATTTTGCTGAGAATATTACCTTAAAAGCATACCCCGATAAAGTGATATTATACCGTTAGTATTTTTTGACATGGAAGGAAATTTTATATGAAAAAGCTTTTATCTATCGTTACCGCATTTTCCATAGCCGCTTCAATGCTGCTTACGGGCTGCGGCAGCGGCTCTACGGAGGTTACCGATGATACAGCCCGATCCGAAACGACTACTGAAACTGCTGAAATTGTTGAGGAAGCCTCCGACTATGAACAAACCTACGATTTTTCCAAAACCGCTCTTGAGTATGTTTCCGAGATGAAAATAGGTTGGAATTTGGGAAATTCACTGGACTCAGTAGGTACAGGTCTTGCCTCGGAAACCTCATGGGGAAATCCCAAGGTGACAAAGGAGCTTATCGATTCAGTTAAGGAGGCAGGATTTGATACAGTCCGTGTTCCCGTAACTTGGATGGGTCATTTTGGCGAAGCACCCGATTATACCATTGACGAGGAATGGTTTGCAAGGGTTGCGGAGGTTGTGGACTACTGTATCGAGAATGATATGTATGTTATCATCAACCTACACCATGACGGAAACGACACCGATCAGGCATGGCTTAATTGCGAGCCTGAGGACGAGGAGGCTATGCTTGATAAGTATGCCAAGCTGTGGACTCAGATTGCCAATTATTTTGAGGGCTACGGCGATCACCTTATGTTTGCAGGCATGAACGAATTCCACCACGGTTATAATAATCCCACAAGTGAGTATACTCGTCTGACGGGAAAAATTAATCAGCTTTTTGTGAATACCGTAAGAGCGACCGGCGGCAACAACGCAAGCAGATATCTTATTGTGCAGGCTTATAACACCAATGCCCAGCAGGCTTATGAAAACTTGGAAATACCTAACGATACCATCGAAAACCGTATCATAGTTGAGGTGCATTTCTATGACCCTTGGAGCTTTGCGGGAGAGGGCAGCGGTGATTGGGGACAATATGGAACCGAAACCGACAGCTGGGGTCAGGAGGACTGGGTTGAACAGGTTTGCGCCATGATGAAGGAACGTTTCATTGACGATGCCGGCGTACCTGTTATTATAGGTGAGTACGGTGCCACAAGAACCAAGGACACCTCTAAATCCGATTATCGCAGATATTATATCGAGTATGTAACCAAAACCATGAAGGAATATGGGCTGCTGCCTATTTTCTGGGATAACGGCTATGACGGAATTTCCGGCGAGGGATTCGGACTTTTTGACCGCCTTACCGCCGAAAACATTCACCCTGAGCTTACCGAGGCAATAATGCGGGCTGCAAGCGGTGAGGATTACGAAATAGAGCCACCTGTTACGGAATAAGGAGAATGATAATAATGTCCGAAAAAGCGCTTGTTCTTTCCAGCGGCGGCGTTGACAGCACAACGCTGTTGGCTGTTGCGGTTGACAGATACGGTGCGGATAATGTGGTTGCGCTGTCCGTGTATTACGGTCAAAAGCATTTTAAGGAAATTGAGGCGGCGGATAAGGTTGCGGAGTATTACGGTACGGAGCATATTAAGCTGAATTTGTCATCTATCTTTGAATACTCCGACTGCTCGCTGCTGGTGTCGTCGGAAAATGAAATACCCCACGAAAGCTATGCGGAGCAGCTGGAAAAGACAGGGGGAACACCTGTTTCAACATATGTTCCTTTCAGAAACGGTCTTTTCCTGTCGGCGGCGGCAAGCGTTGCCCTTTCAAAGGGCTGCTCAAGGATAATGTACGGCGCACATTCCGATGATGCTGCGGGAAATGCTTATCCCGATTGCTCTGTTTCCTTTGTTGAAGCCATGAACAAGGCGATTTACGAGGGAAGTGGGGGACAGCTTACCGTTGAAGCACCCTTTGTGGGAATGAATAAGGCGGGAGTAGTTGCAGTGGGTAAAAGGCTTTCTGTTCCCTATGAGCTTACATGGAGCTGCTATGAGGGCGGCGATAAGCCCTGCGGCGTATGCGGAACCTGCCGTGACAGACGCGCCGCATTTCTTGCCAACGGAATAGATTTAATGTGAAAGGATTGTTCTGTATGGAAGGACGTAACGCACAGGAGAAAGAGGGGATTTCCCTTCTTGGGAGCAGCGGAGTGAAATATCCTGCGGACTATGCTCCCCAGGTGCTTGAAACCTTTGTAAACAAGCACCCCGAAAATGATTATTTTGTAAAATTCAATTGTCCCGAATTTACAAGTCTTTGTCCCATCACAGGGCAGCCCGACTTTGCCACAATCTACATCTCCTATATCCCCGATGTAAGAATGGTTGAATCCAAGTCGCTGAAGCTGTATCTTTTCAGCTTTCGCAACCATGGTGATTTCCATGAGGACTGCGTGAATATAATCATGAAGGATCTTATAAAGCTTATGGATCCCAGGTATATTGAGGTTTGGGGAAAGTTTACACCCAGGGGCGGTATTTCCATTGACCCGTACTGCAACTACGGCAGAAAGGGTACTAAATGGGAGGAGGTCGCATTTAAGCGGCTTTCCGAGCATGATATGTATCCCGAAAAAATCGATAACAGGTAATTAAATCCGTCCCCATGCGATACTGGTGGGGGCGGATTTTTGGTATTGGCGGTGGTATCATGGCATATACTTCAATATATACATCTCCGTTTGGAGAAATTCTCCTTGCAGCCGATGGTATAGGTCTGACGGGACTTTGGTTCAAGGGGCAGAAATATTATGCCGCAGATTTGGGTGATAACCATGAGGAAAGGAAAATGCCTGTTCTTGACAGCGCAGGAAAATGGCTCGACATTTATTTTTCGGGCAGAGAACCGAATTTTACGCCAAAAATTCATTTGGTGGGAACGGATTTTCAGCTTTCAGTATGGAATATTTTAAATGAAATTCCCTATGGTGAAACCGTTACCTACGGATATATTGCAAGGCAGCTTGAAAAGCGGGGAGAATGGGTAAAAATGTCGGCGCAGGCAGTTGGCGGCGCTGTGGGGCATAATAAAATTTCAATAATCGTTCCATGTCACCGTGTAGTGGGCGCAAAGGGCGGCATGACAGGGTATGCGGCAGGGATTGATACCAAAATTGCCCTGCTGAGTTTAGAGAAAAACTGTATAAAAAGCGGCGGTACTGTGCAGTAAAGCGCAATACCGCCGCAAGGTGCGTGCTGTAATGTTGTAATTATTTTTCAGCCCTCGGAGAGCATAGAGGACATATCGTAAAGCCCCGGCTGCTTTTTAGCAAGGAATACAGCCGCATTTACGGCACCCACAGCGAAAACCTCTTTTGATGCGGCACTGTGGCTAAGGGTAATTACCTCGTCACGCCCCGCAAAGAAAATATCATGCTCGCCGACAATAGTGCCGCCCCTCACGGAGTGCATACCTATTTCGTACTTTTCACGCTTCATTCGCTGGGAATGGCGGTCGTACACGTAGTGGTACTTATTGTCGAGGGTTTCGTTTATCGCATCCGCAAGCATAATAGCCGTGCCGCTGGGTGCATCGATTTTCTGATTATGGTGCTTCTCCAAAATTTCAATATCAAACTGTCCCCCTAAAACCTTTGCGGCAGATTTTGCAAGGCTTGCAAGGAGATTTATTCCCAGTGACATATTAAAGGAAAAGAATATAGGCACCTGCTCCGAGGCTTTCTTAATCTGCTCAATCTGTTCGCTTGAAAAGCCTGTTGTTGCAATTACTGCGGGGGTGCCCGTTGAAATGCAGTAATCAAGCAGTGCGTTAAGTCCGGAGGGGTGTGTAAAATCTATTATTACATCAGGCTTTTGCGGCAGCTGGGAAATATTTGCGAAAACAGGGAAATCACTGTTTCTCTCGGTAACAAGGTCTACACCGGAAATAACCTGACAGTCGTCCCTGCCCGATATAAGGTCGGTGCAAACCCGCCCCATTTTTCCGTTAGCGCCGCAAAGGGTTACATTTATCATACTTTTCACGTCCTTGTAATTTTATGAAATAAGACCTGCCTTCTTCATAGCTGCGGCAAGCTGATCCTTTTTAGCCTGCTCCATTTCAAGGAGAGGAAGTCTGCACGGTCCCGCCGCAATGCCCATCATATTGAGGGCTTCCTTAACGGGTATGGGGTTTACATCGATGAACAGGGAGTTTGCAAGCTCCAAGTACTGTGCTGCCAGCTTAGCCGCCGCCGCACAGTCGTTGTCAAGGCAAAGCTTAGCAATTTCGTGAGTCTGCTTGGGGAGAACGTTGGAAAGCACGGAAATAACGCCCTTTCCGCCCAGTGCCATTATAGGAACGATCTGGTCGTCATTGCCGCTGTAAACATCAAGCAGATCCCCACATTCGGCGATAAGCTTGGCAATGGTGGAAATATTTCCACTTGCCTCCTTTGCTGCGGCAATATTCTTATGCCGACCGAGAACCTTGTATGTATCTACGGAAATATTTACCCCCGTCCTTGAGGGAACATTGTAGAGAATCATCGGTATATCCACAGCATCGGCAATTGCGGTATAATGTGCGATAAGTCCCCTTTGGGAGGTCTTGTTATAATAGGGGGTAACTACAAGAAGTGCATCAGCACCCATTTCCTGAGCATCTCTCGAAAGCTCGATTGCATAAGCGGTGTCATTGCTGCCCGTGCCTGCAATTACAGGTACGCGATTTGCAACTCTCTCGATAGTGTATCGAATACACTCCCTATGCTCCTCGTCGGTAAGAGTTGAGGATTCACCGGTAGTGCCGCATATGATAATGGCGTCCGTACCGTTTGCAATCTGCATCTCAATCATTTCACCGAGAACTGCGTAGTTGACGCTTCCGTCAGCACACATCGGTGTTACAATGGCAACTCCTGCGCCGGTAAAAATAGTATTTTTCATAAAACACTCAATCCTTTCCGTGTTATCAATCAAAATAACCCTTTGCAGCCAGCAGCTCCGCTAAGAGAACTCCGCCGCCTGCAGCACCCCTTAGGGTGTTATGGGAAAGCCCGATAAATCTGTAATCGAATAGAGCGTCATCTCTCAAACGTCCCACAGAAACAGCCATACCGTTTTCAAGCATTCTGTCAAGCTTGGACTGGGGGCGATTGTCCTCCTCAAAGTAGTGGATAAACTGCTTTGGCGCACTGGGAAGATTAAGCTCTTGGGGAACTCCCTTATATTCAGCCCATGCCTTCAGAATTTGCTCCTTTGTGGGCTTTTTGTCAAATCTTACAAATACAGCGGCAGTGTGACCGTCAGAAACGGGTACTCTCAGGCACTGTGCGGTAATTACAGGCGATGATGCGGGTATAATCTTCCCGTCCTCGATATGACCCCAGATTTTCAGAGGCTCCTGCTCGGACTTTTCCTCCTCGCCGCCAATGTAGGGTATAACGTTATCTATTATTTCGGGCATAGTTTCAAATGTTTTTCCCGCACCGGAAATAGCCTGATATGTGGTAACAACAGCCTCTTTGACGCCAAATTCAGCCATAAGAGGGTGAAGTGCGGGAACATAGCTTTGGAGAGAGCAGTTGGATTTAACTGCGATAAAGCCTTTCTTTGTTCCAAGACGCTTTCTCTGTGCGGCGATAACCTCAATATGCTCCGGGTTGATTTCCGGTACAACCATAGGAACATCGGGAGTAGCGCGGTGTGCGGAGTTGTTGGAAACCACGGGGCACTCGGCCTTGGCGTATTTTTCCTCCAAAGTCTTAATTTCGTCCTTTTTCATATTGACAGTGCAGAAAACGAAGTCAACCGCAGCGGCGATTTTTTCAATATCAGCCTCGGCATCCATAACTGTCATATCCTTTATGGATTCGGGAATATTCACGGACATTGCCCATTTGCTGCCCACAGCGTCCTTGTAAGCCTTTCCCGCACTTCTTGATGATGCGGCAAGAACCTTAACGTTAAACCAGGGGTGATCGGCAAGAAGTGTGCAAAATCTCTGACCAACCATTCCCGTTGCGCCGATAATTCCAACATTGTACTGTTTCATCTTTAGCAATACTCCTTTAAAATTTAATAAATATTAACAATAGATAATAAAAAAATCGGTTGAAAACCGATTTATCATAATGTATAATAGCAAAGTGTCATATAAACCTGCCTTGCGGCGTAGTGGATAGCACTCCATCACACAAAATGATGACAACCTTACACCTGTTCGGTGCAAAGTCAACCCGAAGCGCTGCCGCAGCAATTCGGACTTCGGCGGTATTGCCTTTTGTCATGTCCCCGAAACGGCTCGTAATCACAGCTTATCATACCGTGAAATGGGACAGATTACTAATCGTTACCGCACCCCTATCGATTACCGAGTACATTATAACCTAAAAAACGTGTTTTGTCAATACCTTGCAAAAAAATATTTGAATATATTCAGAAGGGACGGCTGTTTTGTGTCAAATTCAGACATTAAGGCGGAGCAAATGCGCCGATCGGATTTCTTTTATGAGCTTCCGCAGGAGCTTATTGCCCAGACTCCCATTGAGCCGAGGAATGCCTCACGGCTTATGTGCCTTGACCGCACAAGCGGAAATGTGGCGCATGACCATTTCTATAATTTATGCAGTCACTTAAAAAAAGGTGATCTTCTTGTTATGAACGATTCAAGGGTGCTTCCCGCGCGGCTTTACGGCGAAAAGGAGGGGACAGGCTCTTTTATCGAATTTCTTCTTTTGGAGCAGAAAGGCGATAAGCTTTGGGAGATATTGGTTCGTCCCGGCAAAAAAGCCAAGCCCAGCACAAAATTCTCCTTTGGCGGCGGCAGGCTGAAAGCTGAAATACTTGAAACCGTCGAGGGTGGCAACCGAATAGCTAAGTTTGAATGTGAGGGTAATTTTTTCACGGCGCTTGAGGATGTGGGACAGATGCCCCTCCCGCCGTATATCACCGAAAAGCTGGAGGATAAGGAGCGTTACCAGACTGTTTATTCCCATGAATTAGGCTCTGCCGCAGCGCCTACCGCAGGACTGCATTTCACGGAGGAAATGCTGGATAAGCTGCGCCTTGACGGAATAAATACCGCCTTTGTTACGCTCCATGTGGGACTGGGTACATTTCGTCCCGTCAAGGAGGATAAGGTGCTTGACCACAAAATGCATTCGGAGCATTACTATCTTCCCAAGGAAACAGCGGAGCTTATCAAGAAAGCAAAAGCTGAGGGGGGCAGGGTAATTGCCGTAGGCACTACCTCATGCAGAACCCTTGAAAGCGTCGGAACATTTTTCGGCGATATGGATGAGCATGAGGGATATACCGATATATTCATTTACCCGGGCTATAGGTTCAAGGTGATAGATGGACTGATAACGAATTTTCATCTTCCCGAAAGCACGTTAATAATGCTTGTTTCCGCCTTTGCGGGCTATGAGAATACTATGAATGCCTATAAAATCGCCGTTGAGGAGAAGTATCGTTTCTTTAGCTTTGGTGATGCCATGCTGATATTGTAAAACAGGATTATAGTTGGAGGAAATTGTAAAATGCTTAGTGAATATTTTGAAGCGGTGGTTAATGCCGATACATCACCCATTGCCATATGCAATACGGAGCATATAATAATTTACATGAATCCCACTGCTGTAAAGCGTTATGAAAAGCGAGGCGGAGCGGCTCTTGTTGGCAAATCGATTTTTGACTGCCATAATTCCCATACAAGGGAGATAATTGAATCGGTCACAGAGAAATTCCGCATCACTCCCGACCTTAATAAGCTCTATACCTACAGTAAAACATGGGACGGCGAGGACAGCGACGTATATATGGTGGCACTTAGAAATAAAAACGGGGAGTTTATAGGCTATTATGAAAAGCATGAGAGCCGTATACATGAGAAAAGCGAGGGATAATGATTGTACACACTGATAAAGCAGGAAAATAAGGCACGCAGGGGAAAATTTGAAACCGTCCACGGTACATTTCAAACCCCCTGCTTTATGAACGTGGGAACTGCCGCCGCCATAAAGGGCGGAATTTCCTCCGTGGATCTGAAAGACTTGAAATGCCAGGTGGAGCTGTGCAATACCTATCATCTCCATGTGCGTCCCTCCGATAAGATTATCAGGGAAATGGGCGGTCTGCATAGGTTCATGAACTGGGACAAGCCTATCTTAACTGACAGCGGCGGATTTCAGGTGTTTTCCCTGGCAAAGCTCAGGAAAATCAAGGAGGAGGGAGTTTACTTCAATTCCCATGTGGACGGCAGAAAAATATTCATGGGTCCCGAGGAATCCATGCAGATTCAGTCAAATTTAGGCTCTACCATTGCAATGGCATTTGACGAGTGCGTGGAAAACCCCGCAAAGCATGATTACTCCAAACGCTCCTGCGAAAGAACCGTTCGTTGGCTCTATCGCTGCAAGGAGGAAATGGAGAGACTTAATTCCCTCCATGATACCATAAACAAGCACCAGCTGCTTTTCGGTATTAACCAGGGCTGTACCTATGAGGATCTGCGTGTGTGGCATATGGAGGAGATAGCCAAGCTTGACCTTGACGGATATGCCGTGGGCGGTCTTGCGGTGGGCGAGCCTACATCGGAAATGTACCGTATGCTTGATGCCGTTGTTCCAGTTATGCCCGAAAATAAAATCCGTTATCTTATGGGAGTTGGTACGCCCTCAAACATAATCGAGGGCGTAGCCAGAGGTATTGACCTGTTTGACTGTGTTATGCCGAGCAGAAATGCCCGTCATGCCACCATTTTCACATGGTCGGGAATAATGCACGCGACCAATAAATGCTATGAAACCGATCCTCTCCCCCTTGACCCGCAGTGTGATTGCCCTACCTGCCGAAACTTTTCAAGGAGCTATATACGTCATCTTTTCAAGGCAAACGAACAGCTTGCGGGACGGCTTGCGGTTATGCATAACCTATATTTCTACAATACTCTTATGGAAAAAATCCGAGATGCCATTGATAACGGCTGCTTTGAGCAGTTCAGGGAAAAATATTCCCCGCTGCTTTCCTCACATCTGATTGAGAACGGAGGAAAATAAGTATGTATAGGTTAGTGATTTTTGATTTGGACGGCACTCTTGCCGATACATTGAGCGATCTTGCTTACTCCGGCAATACCGCCCTTGAGCATTTTGGCTATCCTACCCACGATACGGAGGAATACCGCTACTTTGTGGGTGACGGAATACCCATGCTAATCCGCAGAATACTTCCCGAAAATCAGCGCAGCGAGGAGAATATATCCAAGGTTAAGGCGGAATTTGACCGAGTGTATGCGGAGCATTTCGATGTTTTTACAAAGCCCTATGAGGGTATATCCGAGCTGCTGGAAAGGCTGTCTGAAAGGGGAGTAATGACCGCCATTGCCTCCAACAAGGCTGCGGAATTTACGGAAAGAGTTGTTTCAAAGCTCTTTACTCACCGCTTTTCGGCTGTTTGCGGAAAAAAAGAGGGCGTTCCCAAAAGCCTGCCCCCGATATTGTCTTTGGAATAATGTCACAGCTTGGTGTAAATCCCGATGAGGTGTTGTATGCGGGCGATTCGGGAGTTGATATGCAGACTGCCGCCAATGCGGGGGTCAAATCTGTGGGGTGCCTATGGGGCTTTTGCGCGGAAAAGGAGCTTTCGGAAAACGGCGCATGGCAGCTTGCGGCAAATGCAGAGGAGCTTGGCAGGATAATCGGTATTTATTAAAGAAATTGTGTGCTGTTGCATAAACAAATTAAAAACTTTTATTAGAATTTGTTGAAATAGCCATAAATTTATGCTATGCTTGTGAGGATGAAGTGTCGCTTATCGGCACAATGAAAAATTAAAGGAGAGTTTATGCCATGTACGAAAATATGATGGACACTATCGGCTTTGTAGGTCAGTATGATCCCGAAGTTGCGGACGCAATGGGACTGGAGCTTGCAAGACAAAAGAGAAACTTAGAGCTTATTGCCAGTGAGAACATTGTTTCTCCCGCAGTTATGGCTGCAATGGGCTCATGCCTTACCAATAAATATGCCGAGGGTTATCCCGCAAAGAGATATTATGGCGGCTGTGAATATGTGGATATTGTGGAGAATATTGCCATTGAACGTGCAAAGAAGCTGTTTGGCGCAGAGTATGCCAACGTTCAGCCTCATTCGGGCGCACAGGCAAATACCGCTGTTTATTTTGCACTTTTGCAGCCGGGCGATACCGTTATGGGAATGTCCCTTGCCCACGGCGGTCACCTTACTCATGGTTCTCCGGTGAATATTTCCGGTAAATACTTTAATTTCGTTTCCTACGGTTTGGGCGATGATGAAACCATTGACTATGACAAGGTTAAGGCTATGGCGGAGGAGTCCAAGCCCAAGCTTATAGTTGCAGGCGCATCCGCATATCCCAGAACCATTGATTTCCCCAAGCTGGCTGAAATTGCTCATGGTGTGGGCGCTCTCCTTATGGTTGATATGGCACATATTGCGGGACTTGTTGCAGCAGGTGTACACCCGTCCCCCGTACCCTATGCGGATATAACAACCACAACAACTCACAAGACCCTCCGCGGTCCCAGAGGCGGACTTATTCTCACAAACGATGAGGAGCTTGCAAAGAAGATAAATAAGGCTGTTTTCCCCGGAACGCAGGGCGGTCCTCTTATGCACGTTATCGCAGGAAAGGCTGTATGCTTCGGCGAGGCGCTCAAGCCCGAATTTAAGGAATACGGAAAGAATATAGTAGCCAATGCAAAGGCGCTTGCCAACGGTCTGCTTAACAGGGGCTTTGACCTTGTTTCGGGCGGTACGGACAATCACCTTATGCTTGTGGATCTGCGTCCCTTTGACCTTACGGGTAAGGAATTTGAGCATCGTCTTGATGAGGTTTATATTACCGTTAATAAAAACGCTATTCCCAACGACCCCCAGAAGCCGTTCGTTACCAGCGGTGTAAGAGTCGGAACTCCCGCAGTCACCACAAGGGGACTTGATACCGATGATATGGAAAAAATTGCGGAATTTATGTTCCTTGCAGCTAAGGACTTTGACAATAAGGCTGATGAAATTCGTGCAGGTGTTACTGAAATATGCAAAAAGCACCCTCTTTATGAGTAAATATTGACATCTCTTGTTGGGGGCGGGAGGTAGTGGTATCTCTTGCCCTTTTTGGGGGTATATGCAGCAATGGCTTTCATGGGAATGGTTATTGCGGGAATGGCATTGATGATTGTCGGAACAATAGCATTTCTTATGATTTTGTTCCTTATAATCGGAATTGTACTTAAAGTCGCAAAAAAGAAAAAGGCATCTATTGTAATGTTTGCCCTTTCGGGCGTTGATTTTCTTATATTGGCATCTGTTGCCGTGCTTATTTTCGGTCCCCATAGGGTCGAGGTGGAAACTCCCGATGGGACAGGGTACGTCCGGACAACCCAAACGAAGCATCTTTCCGATATGATTGCGGAGGGGGATATATCTGGTATATCAAGCTATCTTGATAGACATCCTAACCTTGTCTTTTATATGAAGAACGGAAAAACAATACTTGAAAACGCCTTGGAAAACAATGATATTGAATTGGCACAATGCGCCCTTGACCACGGCGCTGAGTTCGATGCGGAATTTGTATATGATCACCTTGTTTATGAGGGATCATTTGAGAGATATTTCATCAGCTTATGGCGGCAAAGCATAACGGATATGGATATAGAAACGGTGAGATTTATGCTTGAAAACGGTGCTGATGTGCATAAATCAAGGCGTAATAAGGATGTGCTTTGCTATGCAATTGAGCTTATCTGTTCCGATTGGTCGATTGGCGATAATGACAGGGAGCTTATCAAGCTTTTGATAGGCGGCGGGGCGGATATTTACGCTGAAAATGCTGACGGATATACGCCGCTTGAATACCTCGTAAAGCTTGCCGCCGATAACGAAATCGAAGAAGCGGAATATGCCGCTGTAGCGGAAATTCTCGTGTAAAACACGCATAATGGGAAGTGAATACATCATATGAATACGCCCTTGGCGGATCGAATACGTCCCCAAACCCTTGACGAGGTTGTAGGGCAGCAGCATATTCTCGGAAAAGGGCGGTATCTGCGCAGGATAATAGAAAGCGGAAATATCCCCAACATGATTTTCTACGGCCCGCCGGGTGTGGGAAAAACCACGGTTGCGGGAATAATTGCCGCAAATACAAATATGAAGCTGCATAAGCTCAACGGTACGTCTGCCTCCGTTTCCGATATAAAGGACGTTATAGCCGATTCAGCCACAATTGACGGCATGAACGGCGTGCTGCTTTATCTTGACGAAATACAGTATCTTAATAAAAAGCAGCAGCAGTCGCTGCTTGAGTATATCGAGGACGGAAGAGTTACCCTTATTGCGTCAACCACGGAAAATCCATATTTCTATGTATACGGCGCGCTGCTCAGCCGATGTGCCGTATTTGAGTTTAAAACTGTTACGGCAGCGGAGGTTGTCCCCGCTGTGGAGAGAGCATTCAGAATACTTGCATCCGATATGGGCGTTAAAATCCGTACCGAAAAGGGTGTTTGCGATTATATAGCTATGGGCTGCGGCGGTGATGTGAGAAAATCCGTAAGCGTAGCGGAGTTGTGCGCTTTTGGCGCGGAAAATAACGGCATTGAGGCTATAGTGACAATGGACGAAGCAAAAACTCTTACCCACCGCAGTAATATGCGGTATGATAAGAGCGGCGATCAGCATTACGATATTCTGTCGGCATTGCAAAAGTCCATACGGGGTTCGGACGAAAATGCCGCTCTCTATTATGCCGCACGGCTTATTGAGGCAGGGGATATTCTTTCCCTTTGCCGCCGATTGCTGGTAATAGCGGCGGAGGATGTGGGGCTTGCTTACCCTACGGCTGTTACGGTTACAAAGGCTTGTGTGGACAGCGCATTGCAGCTGGGACTTCCCGAGGCAAGAATTCCGCTTTCCCAAGCGATTATCCTTCTTGCCACGTCGCCCAAGTCCAATTCGGCGAAATTGGCTATCGATGCTGCCCTTGAAGATGTACGCAGCGGAAGATGCGGCGATTTTCCCAGACATTTGCAGAACAAGCATTGTGATTCGGCTGATGCGGAAATTAAGGGACAGCACTATCTGTATCCCCACGATTATCCCAATCACTATGTAAGTCAGCAATATCTTCCCGATGAAATCAAGGACAGAGTTTACTATAAATTCGGTGAAAATAAAACGGAGCAGGCGGCCTTTGCATATCGCTCCGCTGTGCTTAAAGCAGAATTGGAAAGGAATAAAAAGGGATAAATAAATTTATTCCTACCTTAAGAGGTGAGATAAGCTATGTATGATTTTGATGAATGTATAACGGTTGACCTCGCAAAGTCAAGCTTTGCCGAATTTGATTTTGAACGCTGTAAATGCCTTACAATATATCACCATAGAAGTAAGGACGGTAATTTCTGCGGTCTGCCTGATATACCGGATCTTGAAGCGCTGCGGGTGTACTTTACAAATGCGGCTTCATTTAAGGGGCTTGAACGGTATCCCGCACTGCAGTCGCTTGAAATGCGCTATTGTCCCAAAATCATGGATGTATGCGGTCTCCCTGCGGATTATATTTCCGAGCTTGAAATTGAAAATGCGCCCAAGCTTAAAGGATATAAGGACTTGGCAAGGCTAAAGCACCTGAAAACTCTTTCCGTAAACGAATGCGGAGATATAGAAAGTCTGGAGTTTTTGCTTATGCTGACAGAGCTTGAGGAATTCAGATTTGTGGGAACAAAGATACTTGACAAGGATCTTTCCGTTCTTCTCTCACACCCATCTCTCAAAAGGGTTGCGGGGTACGACAGAAGAACCTATTCACATCATATTGACGACATAAACAGGGTGCTTGAAAGCCAAAGAGGCAGCGCTAACTAATGGAGAAACGAGGATGGAAAATAGAAAACGGCTGTTTTTCCGTCTTCTGTTTTCTGACATCAATTCTCCAATCTGCCCCCCCTGTTTTGCACGGAAACGGTAAAGTATTATTGACGGAATATCGTTTCAATTGTACGTGACGAATTTTCTGTGGAATACCTCCATGAGTCAATATGTGTCACTTCCTCGGATATATAATATTTCAGCGGCTGCGGCTGTGCGGTATTTTCCGAGCAGTCTATGATGATCAGCTTTATTTTCATTTTTTCGGGAATTATCGCCTTTATGTAAACCGTTGCCGTCTGTCCCTCATGTACGTCCCGACGCAACTCCGCCAGTCCTGCGAGGTTTGGCGCAAGCTCAATAAATATTCCGTAGTCCTCAATAGAACGGACTATTCCCGATACGGTTTCTCCGCAGGAAAATTCGTTTGCGTTTTCCTGCCATGTACCGAGAAGCTCCTTGTGTGTCAGCCATATTCTGCTGCCGCTTTTACCCTTTACTGCCGCACGGATTTGCTGACCTGTCTGAAAGCGATCCGAGGGATGGGAAATTTGCGAAACGGATATTGAGTCAATTGATATAAGCGATGGCAAGCCGCAGCCTATGTCCACGAATGCGCCGAATTGTTCAAGGTGCGTGACACTTGCGGGTATTATATCGCCGACAGTAAGGAAATCTATGTAGTTGTCGATACATTCCTGCTGTGCAGCGCGTCTTGAAAGTATATACCCGTTCTCGCTGCAGCCGATGACCTTAAAGCAGACGGGCTTACCCACCTTTGTTATAAGGGCAATATCTCTTGTTGTCCCCTCGGATATTCCCACTGCACCCTCTTCACGAGGTATAATCCCTCTATATTTTCCAAGATTAACAATAAGATTATGGCTGCTGTCGCACAAGGTGGCAGTAGCTTCAAGCAGCTGACCGCTTTTCATTGCCCTTTCGATATTTTCGGGCGAGGAAAGTGTTTCTTTGTTTTCGAGGGTGTTAATCAGCCTTCCCTCAGGATAATATTTATTCATTGCAATACCGTCCTTTTTCGGATAATGGAGAACAGAGGACGGAAAACAGAAGGCTTTATTCCGTTTTCCGATCTCTAAATTTATATGCAGATTACCCTTTGATAATACGCAATTTTTTTGGCTTACGTGATGTGACTAATGCTTTGAGTTACCTTTCAGGTTATATTATGCCCGCCTCGGTTTATAAGCACACCGCGTATGCGCCTGCCCTCTATGCTGCGGCATATAACGTCAATTGATGCACCGTTCCCGACAGAATGTGACGCGGTATTCCCACCGGCGGGAAGTATCGATGACATTGCCGTACCGTTTGCAGAGGCATATACGGTATAGCTTCGATCTGTTTCGGTTGAACTGTTATCCGTTATGCTGATGTCGAATATTCCTTCATTTGCCGCCTGTAAAGCCGCCGCGGCGCGATCCGCATCGTCAACGGAATAAAAATCTGCATGGATTCTCATAAATATGCTCCTTTCCTGTGAAAAGCAAAAGGCTTTTCCTATTTATTTTTGTGAAAAATGTGAATTAATATGCATAGGTATTGCCTTTGGTACAAAAAATATGTTATAATTATATTCGGATTATACTATGAGAGGACGGCTTGTGAAATATGGATATTCGCGTGGGCGATGTGCTGACAATGAAAAAAACTCATCCCTGCGGAAGCAAGGAAATGCTTGTTCTCCGTTCAGGTATGGATTTCAGACTGCGCTGTATGGGCTGCGGTCATGAATTTATGACGCCAAGGAATAAAATAGAAAAGAATATAAAGTCTGTAAAACGTGAAAACTGATTTTTTGGGAGATGCAATAATATATGTTGGAAAAGCTGAAAAAAATAAGTGACAGGTACGATGAAATAAACGTCAGTCTTATGAATCCCGATGTTGTCAGCGACAATGAGCAGTACACAAAGCTGATGAAGGAGCATAAGACACTGACGCCCGTAATAGAAAAATATCATGAGTATTTGAAATGTCAAGAAAATTTGGACGGTGCATTGGAAATGCTGGGCGAAAGCGGAATTGACCCGGAAATGCGCCAGCTTGCACAGGAGGAGCTTGACAGTGCAAAGGAGTCCATAGAACAAATTACCGAGCAGTTAAAGCTGCTGCTTATTCCCCGTGACCCCAATGATGACAAGAACGTTGTGGTGGAGATAAGAGCCGCCGCAGGCGGTGAGGAGGCGGCGCTTTTTGCCAATTCTCTTTTCCGTATGTATACCATATATGCGGAGGCAAGACACTGGAAAATTGAAATTGTGGGGGCAAATCCCACGGAGCTTGGGGGATTTAAGGAAATTTCCTTCAGTATAGAGGGCGACGGTGCTTATTCGCGGCTCAAGTACGAGAGCGGCGTTCACCGTGTACAGCGTGTCCCCGAAACCGAGGCTCAGGGCAGAATACAGACATCAACTGTGACAGTTGCCGTTCTTCCCGAGGCTGAGGATGTTGAACTGGAGATAAATCCCACTGACTTGAAAATAGATGTATTCAGAGCCTCCGGAGCAGGAGGTCAGCATATCAATAAAACCGAGTCCGCTGTTCGTATAATGCATCTTCCCACGGGTGTAGTTGTGGAGTGTCAGGACGAACGCAGTCAGTATAAGAACAAGGATAAGGCAATGAAGGTGCTGCGGACACGGCTTTATGATGCTATGTTGCAGGAGCAGCAGGATAAAATTTCATCGGACAGAAAGCTGCAGGTAGGTACGGGCAGCCGCTCGGAGAGAATAAGAACCTATAATTTTCCCGAGGGCAGGCTTACCGACCATAGAATAGGGCTTACCATATATCGTTTGGAGTATATACTTAACGGAAATCTCGATGAAGTGATAGATGCCCTTGCAACTGCCGATAACGCCGCTAAGCTATCCGCAAGCGACAGCAGCCTGTAAGCATAAGGAGATTGAAAAATGACATATGCAACAAAGCTGCTTTCTCCATCGGAGGAGGATATCGCGGCAGCGGCGGAAATGCTTAAAAATGGCGAGGTTGTGGGAATCCCAACGGAAACTGTCTACGGACTTGCGGCAAATGCTTTGAATGAAACTGCGGTAGCCAAGATATTTGCCGCCAAGGGTCGCCCTGCCGATAATCCCTTGATCGTGCATATTTCACGATTTGAGGACATATATAATTATGCGGAGTATGTCCCCGAAAATGCAAAGCTTCTTGCCGAGCTTTTTTGGCCGGGACCTATGACCATGATACTTCGGAAAAAAGAATGTATACCCTATATAACCAGTGGGGGACTTGATACCGTAGGACTGCGTTTTCCCGCCAACATCACCGCAAGGCGGATTATAGATAAATGCGGTTTTCCCTTGGCAGCGCCCTCCGCGAATCTGTCGGGAAGTCCCAGTCCCACGTCTGCCGTACACGTTATGGACGATATGCAGGGAAGAATAAGCGCAGTGGTTGACGGCGGCTCATGTGAGGTTGGAGTTGAATCCACGGTAATTTCCGTTTCGGACGAGGGCAAGGTGTGCCTTTTGCGCCCCGGGTTTATTACCCTTGAAAAGCTTACTGAAGCTGTGGGGGAGGATAACGTAACCGTTGCAAAGGGAGTAACGGAATGTGTTTCCGATGGCGAGCGGGTTCTATCCCCCGGAATGAAATATAAGCACTATTCTCCCAAGGCAAATGTCACTGTGGTAAAGGGAGATATTGACAGCTTTTCCGATTATATAGCCGCCCATGGCGGAGATAACTGCGCCGCAATGGTTTTTGACGGTGATGAGGACAAATGTCCCTGCCGCTGTATAAGCTATGGCTCAACAGGCGAACAGCAGGCACAGCGGCTGTTTTCATTGCTGCGGAAAGCCGATGAAAAGGGTATAGATCAGATATATGTGCGCTGTCCCGAACAGAGCGGCGTGGGACTGGCTGTGTATAACCGTCTTTTGAGGGCAGCAGGCTTCGAGGTGATTTCACTGTGATAGGGAATGCATACACCGTGGGGCTTACGGGTCAAAGCGGCGCGGGAAAAACCACAGCCGCAAGAGTGTTCGCCGAAAACGGCTTCGGAGTAATAGACTGTGATATAATCGCACGAGAGGCTGTTCTTCCGAGCAGTCCCGCACCGGAGGAGTTGTCCCGTGAGTTTGGCAGTGAAATCATCACTCCGAGCGGTACTCTTGACAGAAAGCGATTGGGTGAAATTGTATTTTCCGACAAAGAACGTCTGAAAAGGCTTGACTGTATTATCTATCCGCATATTAACAGACTGATTGCAGATCATGCCGAAAGGCTTTCCTCCGAGGGAAAAAAGTATATCCTCCTTGATGCGCCCACACTTTTTGAGGCGGGTGCTGACAAATTATGTGACCTTATAGTCGCGGTTACTGCCGATGAGGAAATAAGGCTTGAGCGTATAATGAAAAGGGACGGAATAACCGCCGAGTCTGCAAAAAAAAGATTTTCAAGCCAGCATGATGAAAGCTTTTTTTATGAAAAAGCGGATTATGTTATTCGCAATGGCGGCACTGACGAACAGCTTGTCCAAAGAACGGAGGAGCTGTGCCGCAGGATTATGCACCGAGAGTAATAAGGAGAGTTTTAATGGCGAAAGCAAGGGAGAAGACAAGGTCAGGGTTTAGAACCCTTGTCGCACTTGTGCTGATAGCCGCACTTGTGATATTCGGTTTACCCGAATTCAGCCGACGGGTAATATATCCCCAAAAATATTCCGAATTTGTGCAGCTTTATTCCGAAAAATACGGAGTAGACCCAAATCTGATATACGCTGTAATAAAAACCGAAAGCAATTTTGACCCCAATGCCTGCTCCGATGTGGGCGCAAGGGGACTTATGCAGCTTATGGAGGATGCCTTTGAGTGGGTAAAATACCGTATGGGCGACGACAGGGAGATAAGCTATTCCGATATGTATAACCCCGAGTATAACATTGAATATGGAACATACCTGTTAAAGCTTCTTTGCGAGGAGTTCGGCGATAACGAAACCGCATTGGCGGCATATCATTCGGGCAGAGGCAGTGTGAACGGCTGGCTTGAGGATTCGGAGCTTAGCGGCGATGGAAATGCGCTTGATGAAATCCCCTCAGATGTGACAAGGCATTACGTCAATAAAGTAATGCGTGCCTACGAGGGATATAATAATTTATATTGATAATCTAAAATGAAAGGAAGATGCTGTATGGCAAAAAATGAAGAAAAATCCCAAGCAAAGGAGCTTAAGGAAAAGCTTTTTTCGGAAAAGAAAAACGGCTTTCTCCGTATGAGCGAGAAAGAGGTTGCAAAGTGTGACAAATACTGTGAGGAATATAAGAATTTCCTCGATAAGGCAAAAACCGAGAGAGAAGCTACCGCTTACATCGTTGCCGCGGCGGAAAAGCTTGGATTTAAGCAGTTCCATAAGGGAATGAAGCTTTCCGCAGGAGATAGAATATATACCCTCAACCGTAATAAAGCTGTAGTCCTTGCTCTTATCGGTTCAAAGGATATTTCCGAGGGAGTGCATATTGCGGCGGCGCATATCGATTCTCCCAGACTTGATATGAAGCAAAATCCCCTTTATGAGGACAATGAACACGCGCTGTTTAAAACCCACTACTATGGCGGCATAAAGAAATACCAGTGGGCTACAATTCCTCTTTCACTCCACGGTGTCATAGTAAAATCCGATGGCACAAGCATAACCGTGACAATCGGTGAGGATGAAAATGATCCCGTATTCTGTGTTACCGACCTGCTGCCCCACCTTGCACAGGAGCAGATGAAGCGTACACCGGGCGAGCTTATCAAGGGTGAGGAGCTTAATATACTTGTGGGTTCCCGTCCTTTCAGAGATGACAAGGAAAGCGAAAGGGTAAAGCTTGCCATAATGCAAATTCTCAACGAAAAGTACGGTGTGGTTGAGGACGATTTCCTTTCCGCAGAGCTGGAGGCTGTACCTGCGTTTAAGGCAAAGGACGTAGGCTTTGACCGCAGTATGATAGGCTCATACGGTCACGATGACAGAGTGTGTGCATATACCGCATTTTCGGCGCTGTTTGATGTGAAAAACTCCACAAAGACAGCAATAGTTGTCCTTACCGACAAGGAGGAAACGGGTTCGGACGGAAATACCGGACTTAAATCCGCATACCTCAGATATTTCATTGAGGATCTTGCCGAGTGCTTCGGAACTGACGGCAGAACGGTATTGAGCGCTTCCGAGTGTCTGTCGGCAGACGTAAATGCGGCTTTTGATCCCACATTCCCCGATGTTATAGAAAAACGCAATGCGGCTTATCTGAATTACGGCGTATGCGTGACTAAATTCACAGGTTCGAGAGGAAAGTCGGGAACCTCCGACGCATCGGCGGAATTTGTTGGAAGAGTAAGAGGTTTGCTTGACAGCAATGAGGTTATTTGGCAGACCGGTGAGCTTGGAAGAGTTGACATGGGCGGCGGCGGAACGGTAGCCGCATATATAGCAAACCTTAATGTGGACACTATCGATATAGGTGTTCCCGTGCTCTGTATGCATGCACCATACGAGATAGTATCGAAGATTGACGTATATCACGCATATAAGGCATTCAAGTGCTTTTTAGGTGAATAACAGGTAAAATATAAGCGGCAGGAGCATTTTCGTGTTCCTGCCGCATTTACTGTATTATTTTTCACCCGCAGCATTTCTCAGCGCCCTTACCTCCTCCGAGGTAAGCTCCCGCCATGTTCCGGGCTTTAACATTCCCAGTTTTACAGGGCCAATAGAGGTTCGGCGAAGACGAGCGACCTCAAGTCCCAGTGATTCACACATTCGTCTTATCTGGCGGTTTTTACCCTCATGTATGGTTATTCTCAGCACAGTCCTTTCAGCCGATGCCACCTCAACGCTTACCGTGGCGGGGAGGGTCACAGTGCCGTCATCCAGTTTAACGCCGTTTTGCAGGGTAATAAGCTGCTGCTCCGATACGGCGGAGTGAAGCGTAACACGATAGGTCTTGCTGACGTGCTTAGAGGGGTGCATTATATTGTTGGCGAAATTACCGTCATTGGTAAAGAGCAGAAGTCCCTCGGAATTGCGGTCGAGCCTGCCTATTGGATATACTCTTTCGTCAATACCTGTCAGCAGCTCTGTAACGCATTTTCTGTCCAGCTCATCGGACATGGTGGTTACATATCCGCGGGGCTTGTTCAGCATAATATACAGCTTCTTACGCTTTTTGGTGTATTTCAGGCGTTCTCCGTCAATCAGTATGACATCCTTGTCGTTCGCCTTATCACCTAATTTGGCAGGCTTGCCGTTTACTATTACTCTTCCGCTGTTAATAAGCTCCTCCGCTTTGCGGCGAGAGCAAATTCCGCTTTCGGAAAGAATTTTTTGCAGTCTTATTTTCTCCATTTTAGAAATCCTTTTCAATCTTATTTAAAAAAGCCCAGCAGCCATGAAATAATGCCGACCTTTTTTTCATCGGTTTCATCGGTAATCATGTTGCAGTCTTTTGCCGCCGCTAACGGAATATCGGCTACCTCCGTGCCATTGTCGTAAATAACGGCAGTACCGATTATGTCGCCCTCTTTAACAGGCGCATATACGATCTGAGGTACGACAGCTTTCCATGTGATATCCGACTGCTGCCCCGCAATTTGAGTGCAGTAGGCGGTTTCGGAGGGGATCAGCTGTAATGTGTCCTCGTTCGACCCCACAACATTTGTGTAAATTGCCTCATCAAGGACTATTTCAAGCCTTGAAGCACATTGAAAGCCGTAATCGTACAGCTTAATATGGTCGTTCCAATCATCGGGAGCGTTAAGGGTAACGCATATTAGGGTAATGCCGTCACGTTCCACTGCTGATACAAGGCATCTGCCCGCCTCATCGGTAAAGCCCGTTTTAACGCCGATACAGCCATCATACATACTTAGCAGCTTGTTGGTATTTTTAAGCCACCTTGTAAAGGGAGGGTTGCCAAAATCCAATGAAATCGAGGTTTGTGAGCATATTTCCGCAAAATTGGGATTTTTCAGCGCATATGCCGCCAAAACAGCCATGTCCCTTGCAGTGGAGTAATGGTCGTCATCGTGAAGTCCCGAGGGCGTGACAAAGTGAGATGAGGTCATCCCCAGCATATCCGCCTTTTGGTTCATCAGCTTCGCAAAATTTTCCCTATCTCCGCCAACCTTGACTGCGGCACAGTTTGCGGCATCGTTGCCCGACGGCAGAAGCATACCTATACAAAGATCACGCTTTGTAACCACATCACCCTCAACAAGCCCCATGGAAGATCCCTCTGTCTTTATCGCCTCGCTGTCCACGGTAAATTCCGTGTCCAGATCGCCGCTTTCCAGTGTGAGTATTGTGGTCATAATTTTAGTGGTGCTTGCCATAGGCAGGCGCTCATTTTCGTTTTTACCCCATATTATACGTCCTGTCTGCGCATCTATAAGGATAGCGGATTTTGCGGAAATTTCATCGGCTGAAACCACCGAGAGCGCATAAGCGTCAAAATCGCAGGCTGCAGCTGAAAAAATAAATCCGATGCAGACAAAGCACAGTAACCTTTTTACAAAAGAAATCATTATATACACCTCTGCGGATTTTTTGGGAAAATATCATTTCCATAAAGCATATGCCGCAGATTGTAAAATAATTCAGGGGTGGTTCGTAAATTATTCTTTGTCGGTGTCGTCAGGGATTTCGGCGCCCACGATATTTTCCTTGACGCTGTCGTCCTTCTTATCCTTTTTGAAAAGTGACGCTACCTTGTTGAATACCTCGGGAACCATATTCACCACAGCAGAGCCTGTGGAAACGTCCAAATTCAGCTGCAACAGCTGCACCTCACCGTTGGACACAATGAGAAAGCCCAAGGGGGATATGGTTATTCCCGCACCGCTTCCGCCACCGAAAAGCTCCTTATCGCTTTTTGTCGGTAAATCCGAGCCGCCGCTTGCAAAGCCATAGCTTATTTTTGAAACGGGAATTATCGTCACACCTCCATCAAGGGTGACAGGGTCGCCGAGAACTGTGTTGGCATCGGACATTTCGTGAATTTTGTCAAGAGAGGAGCTGATTAACTCTTTTACCTTTGTATCCATGTTTCTACCTTACCTTTCTTATTTTTTTCCGCCTTTTTGTGAGAACAGCCTTAAAAGCGGGGAATATTTATCCTTGTTGGTTAGAAATTCCAACAATATTGCCGCTACTGCATTTACCAGTGAAGCGGGTCTAAGCTTTATTAAAACCTCACCGTCATATCTGGTGCATTTGCTGTCTGTATTGTACAAGCAGCATAGCTTAACGCTGTCATAATTGCATTTAAACCTGAAAACCGTTGAGAGAGTTCCCAGTGTGGGATAAACCGCAGCGCACATTTTTCCGTAGAGCATTGCGGCATTTGCGGCATCTACATCGGCGGCTGCAAAATCAAGACGCACGATTTTAACGGTGATTTTCTTAAACAGCTTTACAAGATCCTCCTCTAAAAGCTGATATCCCAACATAATTTGTTCCTTTTTTTCGGTGATAAAAGCTTTCATCTGCGAAAGGGAACGCTTTTCCTTTTTCTTTTTTGGGGGATCATCGTCAGCTTTTTTCTCTGCATTTTTCGGAGGAGAATTATCCTTTGCAGGTTCATCTGCCACAGCAGGCTTTCCAAGAGGTTCGATAACATCACATTCCTCATCCGAGGGATTATCCTCACTATCTGAATCGGAAAGGTCACTGTCATCATTGTCCTCACCTTTACCATCGTTATCACCAAGGCTGAACAGCTTAAAGCGCAGATATTTCACTGTAAGCTCAAGCTTTCCGCCAATGTATTTTACTCTGGCACATACGGGTATATTAAGCAGGATAACCACAATAAGTACGATTGCGGCAATTATTATAAGTGCTGTCATATTTAAGCATCACTCCGCATCGGCTTCGTCCATATCGGAAAGGTCTGTTTGATGAGAGCTTGGAAGTGGGGGCAGGTCATCAAGGCTTTCCAAGGAAAAGCATCTTAAAAAGTTATCGGTTGTTTTATATGCAATCGGTCTGCCGGGTACATCAAGCCGTCCCGCTTCCTCCAAAAGATTTTTTTCAACAAGAGTATTGACAATTGACGAGCTGTCAACCCCTCTTATATGCTCCACAAATCGTTTTGTAACGGGTTGGTTATAGGCTATTATGGTCAGCACCTCCATCGCCGCAGGGGAGAGGGGAGTGTTTTTCTTCCTTTCAAGGGCGGCGCTTACATATCCGAAATAATTGCTTTTTACCGCAAGCTGATAACAATTACCAAGCCGCAGAACCACAAGTGCGCTGTTATTTTCGATGTAAGCATCGTTAAGTAAATCAATGGTCTGGGGAACGGCGGCAGGCTGAATGTCAATAGCCTCGGCAAGCCTGTCCGATTCTATGGGATCTCCCGATGCGAAAAGCACAGCCTCGGCTGCGGCCGCTTTTTCGGTGAATTTCATTGCGCAGTCACTGTCCCTTCACTATCCTTTATTTTTACCTTATTAAAGGTAATCTCCGTATTATCGTCGTTCAGTAGGATACGCCCCGACTTTGTAAGCTCCAGTACGGCAAGGAATGTTGCAACTCGTTCGCTCTTGTCGGTCATACCGCTGAAAACATCGTCAAACCCGCATTTTCCCTCTTTGTAAAGCCGCCGCAGCAGGTATACAATCTTGGTGGAAACCGCAACGACCTTGTGGGAAATAAGATTGTTAAAGGCCTTTTTTGCGGCGTAATCGTCGTCATCCCGCCTTTTCACGGAAATACCCAAATATGCGACTTTCAGCTCTTCGGGGTCGTGAATAAGGGAATAGTTGACATCAATTTTCAGCTTCATAGGTTCTCTTACGGTGATAACATTTCCTATGTAAATGTCTTTCATATTTTGTGCGGTTATTTTACACAGAGAATACTCAATCAGCTTTCCCTCAAGATCCTTTTTCAGCATTGCAGCTTCTTCCTCCGAGTGGGGGAGCAGGGAAACCGTTTTTATGTAGATAAGCCGTGCAGCCATCTCTAAAAACTCTCCCGCGGTTTCGTAGTCCTCATCGGAAATTGAGGTTATATACTCAAGATACTGTTCCACAAGGATAGCAATCGGTATATCGTTGATATTCAGCTTGTGCTTTGAAATCAAATGCAGCAGCAGGTCAAGAGGACCTTCAAAAACATCCAGCTTAAAGGATAAGGTACCGCTCATACGCTTGACACTCCGCGCGCTAATGAAAAAATAACGTCAATCCAGCCTGTGAGAAAGTTCATAATTGATATAACCTTGCTTTGCAGAAAGCCGAGGGGTGTATCCAGCAGCCCCGACCAAACCAAAACCAAGACAACAATGGAAATGATATTTTCATATTTCATTATCCCGAAATAAATCTTTTCGGGAAGCAGTGCATTGAAGATTTTCGAGCCGTCCAAGGGGGGGATTGGCAGAAAATTAAACACCGCAAGGGAAATGTTTATTATCATAATGTACAGGAAAATATATGCAAGCCGAGTGCTTGTGGTATAGTACAGCACCTTATAGACGATCATGGAAATAAAAGCCATAAGGAAGTTGGATACGGGACCTGCCAAGGCGGTAAGAGCCATATCTCTTTTGGGCTTTTTGAAGTTATTTGGATTGGTCTGCACAGGCTTACCCCAACCAAATCCCACAAGCACAAGCATAATCGAGCCCCATAGTGAAAGGTGTGCGAAAGGGTTAAGGGTAACGCGCCCCTGCCGTTTGGCGGTGTCGTCCCCAAGCTTTTCGGCAGTCCACGCGTGGGCACATTCATGGATAGGAACGGCAGTAAAAAGTACGAGAGCTTTTATAAAAAAATTGAAAATAGTGGTCATTTGTAAAAAACCTCATATATAGCATAGGGTGAAAACTGTAATACATTACATTATACACTATCCGCAGGTAAATTACAAGTCTTTTTATGTTAATTTTTGATTTTTATAAAGGCTGAAAAGAAGAAAAGCCGCTGTGCTTGCGTTTAAACACAGCGGCTTATTATCAGCCGTTTTTATACATATACTTCTTTGCTGTTTGTATTGCTTTTCTGATGGGACGATAGAGAACCAGCATAATCAGGAAATTTCCGATACCATGCACCGCATCGTAGGGAAGTCCTGCCAACCACCATGCAAGCGCATAGGAGGGCTTGGTTATGTATATCAATGAACACAATCCCCCGAAAGCAAGACCGTAAAGTCCGCTTATTACCGCCCAGAACAGAATATGGTCTATTTTTCTGAAAAGGAATGTTACCGCCATAAGTATAAACCATATATACAGATACATGAACCACCATATGCCAAAGCCATACAAAATTCCCTGCATCAATACAAATACAGCTATTCCTGCGGGGGTTTCCTTGGGAAATTCCAGTGAATAGAGTATAATCAGAAAGCTTACGGGTTCAATATTGGGCAAGCCGCTCATAATCTGTTTGCTGATTATAAGCAGCGCCCCCATCAGAGCGGACAGCACAATTGCACGTGTGACGCTCTTTCCGCTGGACTTAGCCAATGGTGTAAATCAGTGCAAAGCTGTCGCCGTCAGCTACAGGCTGGCTGTCCACGCCGTACATACCGTACTCGTCGTTGACATAAATAGCCCAGTACGCGCTGTCGGCGGAGTAATCGGCAGTTTCGCCGTTTACGGATTCGATATAGAAACCGTAGTCACTTTCCTGACCGCCAAGCTCCACATCGTTTTCGATAGCCTCTTTGAGAAATTCAGCAGAGGTATCGATTGCGAAATCATCGGAATGACCGTCTTTATAGGTAACGGTTAGGGTAATGTGCTTAATTTCATCGCTATCCTCCGCAGCAGCATCGTCTGATGCCTCCTCAGCGGCGGAATCTTCGGATTCTGATGCTGTTTCTCCCTCATCGGAAGCTGTTTCTACAGCTTCTTCAACTACAGCGGCAGTTTCAGCCTCAGTGGTAACGCTGTCATTTGCTTCGGTGCTGCCGCATCCGCTGAGTACAGTCAGCGACAGGGCAAGGGTCATAATAATTGCATATAATCTATTAAACTTCTTCATGATAATTACTCCTTTACATAATAAGAGGGCAAGCCCGCAAAGGGGCAAGCCCTGAATATTATCCGACCAAATCTTAAACGGCACGTTTTACCTTACCGCTGCGGAGGCATCTTGAGCATACATAAACATGCTTAGGAGTACCGTTGACTATAGCCTTAACACGCTTTACGTTGGGCTTCCATGCTCTGTTGGAACGGCGATGGGAATGGGAAACCTTAATACCGAAAGTAACTCCCTTTCCGCAAATATCACACTTTGCCATTAGGCTGCACCTCCTTTTGGAAAATAACGCATAAAAAGAACTAAAGCAAAATCACTTTAATTACCGTTTTCATTGCAACAGTACGATTATATCACATTTATCTGAAAAAAGCAAGTGTTTTTGAGAAAATAAACAAAATGTTCATAATTTTATTGGGGAAATCAACTATATAACCTCTTTAAGTATCAAATAAGCAACATCGGCAAGGGAGGAAGCTTCCACAAAGTCCTTGTCAATGGTGAAATTACCGCTTTCAAGCAGCTTCCTGATTTCGCTGACACGCTCAAAGCCCTCAAGAGCCATTTTCTTATCGGGAATTACAAAGTAGGCGTGCTGCATAATGTGTCTTATTTCGGTTCTTATTCCTGTAGGGATTGGCACCGAATTTTCCGGCTGTGTAAATGTATAATCCTCCACGTTTTCGGGTGTTTTCAGCTTTTCGGCAATGTCATTGGCAGCCTGATGTCCGAATACAAGAGCCTCAAGCAGGGAATTTGAAGCAAGACGGTTGTTGCCGTGAACGCCTGTGTGTGAGCATTCGCCCACAGCGTAAAGATCCTCCACGGAGGTTTCCGATTTAGTGTTTACGTTTATACCACCCATAAGGTAATGCTGGCAGGGGAATATAGGGATAAGATCCTCCGACATATCAATGCCCTGCGTGAGCAAAAATTCAAATATCATGGGGAAACGTCCGCTTAGATACTCTCTTCCCTTGTAGCGTATATCAAGGAAAAATTCATCGCTTCCTGTTTTTCTGCTTTCAAGTACTATAGAGCGGGAAACAACATCCCTCGGTGCAAGCTCCAAACGATCGTCATAGTTCTGCATAAAACGTTCCTTTTTGCAATTGAGCAGATAAGCACCCTCACCTCTTATGGATTCGGAAATAAGGAAGCATTCTCTGGAAGCTTTGTTGTTGTAGGCAGTGGGGTGAAACTGTATCAAGGAAAGATTTTTTATCTCCGCACCAAGTCTGTCAGCCAGTGCAATACCGTCGCCGGTTGCAATAGCCGAGTTTGTGGTGAAATCGTAAACTCTGCCTATGCCGCCCGTAGCAAGCACTGCAAAGCGCGAAGTATATGTAGTATGTTCTTCATTGCACAGCACGTCCGCGGCAAATCCGCCGGAAATTTTCTTAAGCCGACAAAGCATTGCATCTGCAATAACCGTTATATTTTTGCGGCTGAGAACCGCTGCACGGAGCTTTGCCGTAACCTCGGCGCCGGTAGAATCCTTATGATGGAAAATTCTGCGGCGGCTGTGACCTCCCTCAAGGGTGCGGTTAAGCTCTCCGTTGGCATCTCTGTCAAAGTCAACCCCCAAGTCGAGTATATGCTGGATTTCGTTTGCAGCTTCTGTTACCAGTATTTTTACAGTATCGGGATTGTTCTTAAATCTGCCTGCTATAAAAGTGTCATTGGTGTGCAGCGAGATATTGTCGTCATCAACAGGCTTGTAGACGGCTGCCACTCCGCCCTGAGCAAGCGCGGAGTTACAAAGCTCCAGCTCCCGCTTGCTTATAAGAAGAATTTTTACGGTTTCCGGGAGATTGAGGGCAGTGTACAGACCTCCCACACCTGCACCTGCGATAATGACGTCATAATTGTTATCCATATCAATTAACCTTTCTGCAGAAAAAGTAGTGATAATTTGCTATACAAATAAATTCCATCATTCTGCGATGGACTTGTATACTGTAATTGTACCATATAATTTGCATAAATTTAATAATAATTTATGACACAATTTACAAAATACATAATTTTGTTGGATTAGCTGTTTTTTTGCAAATCTTCGCCCCTTGTTTTATGCAATTTTTGTTGTTTTTGCTATTTTCACATGATTACGAAGTCAGCAGTGATATAAATATGACCAGTATAAGGACGGGGGCGATATATCTTAGGATTACCCTGAATGTTCCCCAAAGCCTGAATTTATATTTTCCGTTGCTTGTCAGCTCCCTTTTCAGAAGAGCTTTATCCCAGATATATCCCGCAAGGATACATAGGAAAAACCCGCCCAGCGGCATGACAACCTGATCGGAAAGAAATACGAAAAAGTCGAAAAATGTCATTCCCATGATTTTTACATCAGACAAGATTCCACAGGAGAGAGAGGCCAAAGTTCCTACCGCCGCTATCAGCACAGTGGGCAGGATAACCGATACCTTACGGGAAAGGGAAAAGCGTTCGGAGAGAAATGCCGCTATTACCTCCAACAGCGATATTGACGATGTTACCGCCGCAAAAAGAACAAGTAAGAAAAATACTGCCGAGATAATTTTTCCGCCCTTTAAATTGGCAAAAACGGCAGGCAGCGTTGAAAAAACAAGTCCTGTCCCCGCATCGGGACTCAGACCGAATGAAAACACGGCGGGCATAACCGTCAAGCTGCTAATTATGGCAATGATTGTGTCAATCGCAACTATTGTCACAGTGCTTTTTCCAAGGTTATCGTTTTTGTCAAGATAGCTGCCGTAGGTTATAAGGGTACCCATTCCTAAGGAAAGGGAGAAAAAGACCTGTCCCAAAGCACTTACGCATATTTTTGCAAAATCACCGATACTGTTTATATCACTGAAATTCGGTAAAAATATAAAGCCTACTCCCTCAATGGCATTCGGGAGAGTCAAAACGTATACCATTATCCCCAAGAGCATAATAAGCAGCAGAGGGAGAACTATAGTTGATACACGTTCAATTCCCTTTGATACGCCCCATGAAACTATTACAACATTTATAAGGCAGAATACAATCATCCAGATAATCGGTTCAATAGCCTCCGTACTGTAGGAATCAAAGTATCCGGGCGATGGTATCGAACCCGTAAGAGAGCTTGCCAAGTATTTAAGCACCCAGCCCCCCCACAACGCAATAGTAGGACAGCACGAAAAAAGCCCCCGCTATTCCGAACGCCCCCACAAAACCCCAATGGGGATTTATGCTGCGGCATGACGCTATGGCATTTTTTCTCCCCGCGCGTCCCACAGCCAGCTCGGTCATAAGTATGGGGATACCGATAAGTGCCGCCAACAGTATATACAGCAGCAGGAAAATACCGCCGCCGTTTGTTCCCGCCATATACGGAAATTTCCATAGATTTCCAAGTCCGATTGCAGAGCCTGCCGCCGACATGATAAAACCTATTTTTGAGGACCATTGTTCGCGATTTGTTCCTTGACTGTTATTGTTCACACACTCACCTCATAAATATAGACAGATGCAGAAATGTAATCCGCTTTTTATATCCGTATTATGCGATAATTTCGGTGTGAATATACTAAGACAGACCTAAAAAAGGGGAGTTATGTAACTCCCCCCGAACCAAGACCGAAGCTGATTGAAAGTGCATTGTCAACCATGCTCATGGATGGACTGTCAAGCTCTCCCATACGTTCCTTCAGTCTTTTTTTATCAATTGTGCGAATTTGTTCAAGCAGGACAACGCTGTCCTTTGCAAGACCGCATTTGTCCGCATTCAGCTCTATATGCGTTGGCAGCTTGGCTTTTTCACGCTGGCTTGTTATAGCCGCCGCTATAACAGTTGGACTATGCCTGTTGCCGACATCATTCTGTACAATAAGAACCGGACGAATACCGCCCTGCTCCGAGCCGACTACCGGACTTAGATCGGCATAGTAGATTTCTCCTCGCCTTACAGACATTTTTATGCTCATCCTTTCTGTTGCCTATGATTGATACCGTAAGTAAGCTATCGGTGTACCGATAAGTGTGGGAAGATAAATATCTATCCGGTTATAGTTTTACCCACACTAAGGCAAAATAAACATTAAAGAGCATTTTTTATGCCTATTTATATTATGCTAAAAAGGAAAGGGAAGTGAGTGTTTCGTAGAGAAGAAAGAATATTATCAGCAGCCATGGCAGGGAGGTGAAAAGGTAGCTCCATGTTCTCGACCTTGTGTATTCATTTGATGGGACAAGCTTTCCGCCCTTTGAAAAATAGTTAATTACAATCAGTATAGCCGCAATAAGGCAGGCAAACCTGAAAAGTCCGTTTAGTGAAACAATAATCATGTATGCTATAACATCTGCGGTAAGAGCGGAGGACAAGTCTGTATAATCGGTGATTGAATAAAGGGCGCTTAGGTCAACGTTATTTATAAAAATCATAAGCAGCGCAGACATACTGTTATTGAGTATGTGGACGAATATAGATGGAATAAGCGAATTGCTTCGGACTGCCATTTCCGCAAAAACTATACCCATTATGATTGCGGGTATACACTGTACAATGTTCTGGTGGAAAAGACCGAAAAGGATTCCCGACATAATGATACCGAAGCGATTTCCGTATTTTCTCAGTCCGTCCAAGAGAACGCCCCTAAACACAAGCTCCTCCATTATTGGACCTGCAAAGCAAATGTAAAAGTATATGAGCATATCCAGCCACAGAGGATTGTCGTCAGAAACAATGATTGAACGCTCACTTATTGAATTCAGTATATCGTTTATGCCTGACGACTCACCGCTCGAGGCGAAATACAGCACAGCAAAAACCACAACCACAATAATCATGATAAATGAGCCTATAAGCGAACCCCCAAGGGAGCAGGCGGTAAAGGCGCACAGCTCTTTACCGGTAAATCCCTTGAAACGCAGCTTATCCCTCAGATTAAAATTCGTTACAACACATCCAACCCCGAAAGCGGCAATATCGGCGGCAAGAGGGAAAAAATAGGAGTATACCGCAGAAATAACGGGATTTTGGCGAATAATACTTAATCCCAGCGAGAGAGATTCACTGTCAATGCCTCCTCCCGCAATTGCCGCCGCACCGTAGCGCGCAAGAGTGCTTATGCCGTTAAACACCACAAGAAGCGTCAGCAGAATAAAGGAAATCCTGAAATAATACCGCCGAATAGTCCTGCGTTCATCGGGTGACGGCGAGGGGGATGTATAGCTGTTATCCATATTTTGTCCTTTCTGAAAAAACCGCAGACGAAGGCTTATGCACCTTGTCTGCGGAATGTATCTCTGTTTAGCTTAATTATCCGACGGTGTATCCGCAGGCTTATCAAGTGTAATCTTTTCATTGGACGGCTTTTCCGAAGGAGTTGATTTCAAGGTGTACTCAAATGTACCCTCCATCATCCTACAGAAGTCATCACCGTCAATTTTCTCGTATTCGATGAGGTATTCTGCCAGCTCTTTAAGCTTATCCCGATGGGTTTTCAGCAGCTCAACACATTCGTCATAGGCAGCGGTAATAATGCGCCTTACCTCCGAATCGATGAGAGCGGCTGTTTCTTCACTGTAGGTTCTGGAATTACCGTAATCCCGTCCGAGGAAAACCTCCTCATGCTCACTGCCGTAAAGCACAGGTCCCAATTTTTCGGAGAAGCCGTAGCGTGTAACCATAGCCTGTGCGCTCTTGGTAGCCTGCTGTATATCGCCCGATGCACCTGTGCAAACATCGTCAAATGTAAGTGCCTCGGCAACACGGCCGCCCATTGTCATGACAATTTGCTGATAAAGCTTACCCTTGGTAACATGATTGTCATCACTGTCGGGGCGGGTAACTGTCATGCCGGCAGCCTGCCCACGCTGAATGGTGGTAACCTGATGAACCTTTTCACATTCAGGCAGGAAATAAGCGGCAACAGCATGACCTGCCTCATGATAAGCGGTGATTCTTCTATCCCTATCGGTAACGAGAGTGGATTTCTTTTCCGGTCCTGCGATAACCTTAAGTGTGGCTTCCTCTATATCAGCCTCGGTAATAGCCTTGCGGTTTGCTCTTGCGGCAAGCAGCGCAGCCTCATTAAGCAGATTTTCCAAGTCGGCACCTGTGAAATACTGGGTTGTCTTTGCAATTACATTAAGGTCAACATCGGGTGCAAGGGGCTTATTCTTGGCGTGAATTTTCAGAATTTCCTCTCTGCCCTTAACGTCAGGGTAGTTTACAACGACCTCTCTGTCAAAACGTCCGGGACGAAGCAGAGCAGGATCGAGTATATCACGGCGGTTTGTGGCGGCGATGACTATTACGCCCTCATTGCCATCAAATCCATCCATTTCAACAAGCAGCTGGTTAAGAGTTTGCTCGCGTTCGTCATGACCTCCGCCAAGACCTGCTCCTCTTTGGCGGCCAACGGCATCTATCTCATCGATAAAGACGATAGAGGGGGAGTTTTTCTTTGCGGTTTCAAAGAGATCTCTTACTCTCGAGGCACCCACACCGACAAACATTTCCACGAAGTCAGAGCCTGAAATAGCGAAAAAGGGAACGCCCGCTTCACCGGCAACGGCTCTTGCCAACAGGGTTTTACCTGTACCCGGAGGGCCTATGAGGAGGATACCGCGGGGTATTCTCGCACCTATCTCGCTGTATTTCTTTGGATTTTTCAAAAAGTCAACAACCTCGGACAGCTCCTGTTTTTCCTCTTCCGCGCCTGCAACGTCCGCAAAGGTGTTCTTTTTCTTGGGCTGTTTTTTTACATTGGCTTTGCCGAAGTTGTTCATTCTGGAGCCGCCGCCTGCCTGCCGCATCATAAAGAAGAACAGTGCAACCATTATTATAAGGATAATAAGTGACGGCAGGAAGTTATACAGCCATGACAAATCCTGTATCTGATAATAGTCTTGGCTTAATGGCGCATCGGGATGCAGCTCGTTGTATTTCTGACGATAATTAGCGGCATTGGTGTTTACTTCGTTTATAAACAAGCTTATATCGGGTACGGTATAGGAGATGGTTCTTTCGACACCGTCCTCAATAACCGTCATTTGTAGCTCGCCCGATCCCAAATCAAAGGTATAGCCGGAAACACTGTAGCTGTCAAAATAAGACATTATTTGCGAATAGGTATAGGTTTCCGTGGTAGTAGCTGCACCGCGAGTAACGGAAAATATACCGATTATCAGTACAACAGCTATAATGATGTAAATAAGGACGCCACTGCTTCTTCTGTTCATATAAATAAAGCCTTCCTTTTTCTGTGAGTAGATTTGAGGTTACCCTCATCACAAAAAAATCAAAGCGAAACCTCTGCAATATATGGCAGGTTTCGATATTTCTCATCAAAATCAAGCCCATATCCCACCACGAAAACATCGGGCACGGTAAACAGGGCAAAATCAGGCGAAAAATCGACCTCTCGTCTTTCGGGCTTATCGAGGAGAGTACAGACCTTCAGTGAAAGGGGATTAAGCTTCTTCAGCTGTTCGGTAACGCGCACAAGCGTTTTACCTGTATCAACTATATCCTCCACAAGCAGAACATGATACTTTGATATATCCTTGTCTATTCCGAAAATGTCCTTTGGATTGCCTGTTGAAACCGTTGAATTTCCCACATAGCTGGAGCTTCTCATAAATTCCACCTCACAGGGGACGGTAATTTCTCTGCATAAATCGGCGAGAAAAATGAAAGAGCCTTTAAGTATCGCGATTAGCAGCAAAGGCTTTTCGCTGTATTCAAGGGAAATGCACTTGCCAACCTCTGCTATTCTCGCTTTCAGTTCATTTTCGGGTATAATCACCCGTTTTATATTTTCGTATCCAAAGCTTACGGGCAAGGTGTCAACCATTTGAGGACACAACCTTTATTTCATATATTTTTTCTGGGGGATCGTTTTCATTGCAGGCCACACGCGCGGCAGCACCGACATATTCAGCCCAGAACACACCGTTATCATCCTCAAGGACAATAGCCTGACGGCGCTGTGACAACGTCAGTCCAAGGGAAGAATCAAGCTTTTTTAGTCTGGTATGAAAATCTCTGCCTTTCAGTATAACACTGTCGGAGCCTTTTCTTAATCTGATTTTAATACTACCACTTATTCTATCACAATTAAAACAATTGTTTGTTGATTTTTTATGAATTATGACCTGTTTTATTGCATTATCGTCATAATACCTTGAAATTTTCACCATTTTATCAAATTCGGAAATAGCTACGGAACATTCTTTTACGGCTTCAAGAGCTACAAAACAGGTATCGATTGGTAAATCGGGTACGCTTTCAACGGTAAGAATACCGTTTTTCAGAACGGCATATTTATTTTTTCCCACAGCAATTTTTGCAGATACCCGCCCGCTTAACAGGCTATCGATATTGCATATGCGTTCATATGAACATGGAATGTTATTTTTTTCGAGGATATTCCGTATATAACGCTTTCTTACGGCGGGGTGCTGCCTGCAGATATCCCGTTCATCGGTTTTGGACAGCATTTCCGTGAAGAAGCGCTCATCCTCGGCGGCGGAGCATGTAAGTCGGCGGATATTTTCGTGTAAATTCCCGTTAATACCGCGTAAAATCGGAATAACCTTATGACGCAGGATGTTTCTGGAATAATCATTGCCTAAGTTACTGGAATCGGTAACAAAGGATTGTCCCGCAGCGGAAAGATATTCTTCTATATCCTCCCTTGAAATATCGAGCAGCGGACGGATAATATTATCCCTTTTGTAGGGAATACCGCAAAGTCCTCTGTTTGCGGTGCCGCGGGTTATGTTGAACAGCAGTGTTTCGGAATTGTCGCACATATTATGTGCTGTTGCGATTTTTGCCGCAGGAAAGGGGAGTGCCGACTGTGAAAATGCCCTGTAACGGAGTATTCTTGCAGCTTCTTCACTCGACCCTCCGCACTCTGACATATAGGAAAACACATCAACTCTTTGTATATCAAGCGGTATGCCAAGCTTTTGGCAAAGCTCCTTGCAAAAGCTTTCATCATGGCAGCTTTCATCACCCCGCATCATATGATTTACATGAATTGCCCGCAGAGAAAAGCCGATTTTTTGCTTTATCTCCGAAAGGCACAGCAGCAGGCATACGCTGTCCGCGCCGCCAGAAAGTCCCACAATAACGGCATCGTCCCGTTCAATCATATCATGCTCGTGAATTGTATTCATTACCCTCTCGGGTAAATCAATCCTATTAGTATTTTTCATATTCTATCCCATTGATGAAGGACGCTTGTCCTCACTGAGAAACAGAGTGTATTGACCGTTCCAACGCATATTTACCGTACCTGTTTCACCATGACGATTCTTGGCAACTATACATTCGGCAAGGTTTACGTCCTCTACCTTATCCTTGTTGTAATACCCCTCACGGTAAAGGAACATTACTATATCCGCATCCTGTTCGATAGAGCCTGATTCACGCAGATCGGAAAGCATAGGACGCTTATCTGTACGGGATTCTACCGCTCTTGAAAGCTGTGAAAGGGTAATAACAGGCACATCAAGCTCCTTAGCCATCAGCTTTAACTGACGGGTAATTTCCGATATTTCCTGCACACGATTGTCTATACGGCGGTTTGAACTCATAAGCTGCAAATAGTCTATTATAACCAGTCCCACATTTTTCAGTCGGCGCAGCTTGGCTTTCATTTGAACCACGTTTATACCTGCCGTATCGTCAAGATACAGATTCATGGCAGCCAGTCTGTCCGCACCTTTCGCTAATTTTTCCCAATCGGCAGCATCCACATTTCCCTTAATCAGCTTGCTCAGGTCAACCATGCTTTCCGCTGAAAGCATACGGGATGCAAGCTGTTCCTTTGACATTTCCAGTGAAAAATATACCACGTCCTTGTCAAAGCTGTATCGGCACACATTGGCGGCAATATTCAGGGCAAAAGCTGATTTTCCCATACCCGGACGGGCGGCAAGAACCAGCAAGTCGGAATTATTAAGACCGCTGATTATGCTGTCCAAAGCCGAATAACCCGAACGTGCACTCTGATAGCGTTCCCTGTCATCGCCTGAAATCTGCTGAAGATGGTCATAAGTGCCGATAAGCACCTCATCTATCTTTGTAAGACCGCTGACTTCCTTTCCTTGGCGAATGTCGTATATCATCTGTTCCGCAGAATCCAGCAGAACAGATGCAGGCTCGGAGCTTTCTGTGCAGTTTCTTATTATTTCGGTAGATGCCTCGATAAGGGAACGGAGGTAATATTTTTCCTCAACTATACGGCAGTAGCTTTCAAGGTTTGCGAGGGTAGGGACACCCTGCATAATGGCAGCAAGATAATTTTTACCTGCTTCCGCACTTTCAAATACATTCGCCTTTACCGCCTCGTCAATGACGGTTATAATATCCGTGTCAATGCCGAGGGTAAATTGTCTAAGGATAATATTGTATAGATCCCTGTGCTTGGAAACGTAAAAGCTTTCCGGCTTTATATGCTCCATAACCAGCGAGAGCTGTTCCGAGTCAATAAGTATTGCGCCAAGGACGGTTTGTTCGGCTTCGACGCTGTGCGGCATTTCTCTTGCCGCCAAATCAGTAAGTTCCATAGCAGTTTATTCCTGTGGTATGACATTTACGGTGATTTTCTCGGAAATTCCACTGTAAAACTTAAGCTCAGCGGTATATTCACCGAAATTCTTTATTTCACCCGAAAGGGAAATTTTTTTCTTCTCGATTTTTACTCCAAGCTGTTCACCGATAAGCTCGGCTATATTGGCAGCGGTAATTGCCCCGAAAAGCTTACCGCCCGCACCGGAGTTAGCCCTGCAGGTAACGGTTTTTCCTTTTACTTTAGCGGCGTTGTCCAGCGCCTCCTGCCTTGCAACATCGTTCTTGTGCTGCTCCGATGCCTTTTTGCCTGCAAGCTCGGACATATTCTTGGCGTTAGCCTCGATGGCAAGACCCTTTCCGATAAGGAAATTTCTTGCATATCCGTCGGAAACCTCCTTAACCTCGCCTTTTTTTCCCGAACCCTTAACGTCCTGTGTAAAAATAACCCTCATCAGTTATCATTCCTTTCGCTAATAAATAATATTTTCATTTTCTTCGTCTTTGCAGACATTTTTTCTGCTTGAATTTAATGTAATTTGTGAGAAATCCTTTACGCTGTCGCCCAAAAGCCGTTTCAGCAGCGGTTCAGCACCATGATCCAGCTTGAACTGCAGCTCCTCCTTATACAGGGGAATGATGTACAGCAGGTTTATATGTGCTCCATCGGCAGTACGCATATACCCCAAGTCGTCACCATATTTTCCCTCGAAATCACTGTCATCGAAAACCGCGAAGATAGCGGAGCAGAGCAGTGTGTTGTCTGCAAAGGGCTTGTTTTCCGATGTATATTGGAGTGTGTGTCCGTTTCCGATAAAGTTACCTGATATATGTGGGTATCTTGCGGCTGCCTTTATCACTTCAAAAATCCACCAGTAGCAGATAAGCTCTTCCTTTGGGGCACGGCGTTCAAAGTCAATGCTCCAGTCGGGCAGCAGCAGACAGAATATTTCCGCGCGTTCATGAGTTTTTTTGTAATCCCATGTCACATCGGGTCTTTTGAATTTCATGGGCAAATCGCTCATTCCCGTTGTATAAACCACATAAAAGGGGCGGCTGTCGTTTGGCAGCAGTAGATGCAGGTCAATATGAACCTTTTCCGAAATAATCTCGTGCCATACACGGTGTTCACTGTCGTTTTTAACATCGAACACCTTTTCAAAGTGCGCATCTATTTCCTCAAGGTAAATTGTCGGCGCTACCTTTCTCGTAATGCGTTTCCATGCGCCCACAATAC
>MSHL01000027.1 GCA_001941135.1 Ruminococcus sp. Zagget11 | reverse complement strand
TGCAGGAATTTGACAGTGTAGAACACTTCATTTCGGAGCTTCACGCATATATCGAGTGGTACAATACAAAGCGCATCAAGTTAAAACTGGATGGTATGTCGCCTGTTGAATACAGACATTCAGCTGCATAACAAAAGCGACCAAGATTACTCTTAGTCGCTTTCCATAAATCCTATTTGAAAACTTTGTCTAACTTTTTGGGGTCAATTTGCAAGGCGAATATCCAATAATTTAATTCGGCACAGCGGAGAGGAGTGGCGCAGGTGAAAGAGGAAAATATTCTGGAGATAAATCAGCTTTGTACCGATTTTATGACAGTAAGAGGAATAGTCTATGCGGTTCAGGGTGTGAATATAGAGGTTAAAAAGGGTGAAATACACGGAATAGTCGGCGAAAGCGGCTGCGGGAAAAGCGTTACCGCAAAGTCGGTAATTCGCCTTCACAAGCAGAAATACACACGTTACAGCGGTGAAATTCTTTACAACGGAGAAAACGGACAGGTGAATATCCTCGATATGACACCCAAGGAGCTGCGGGCGTTCAGAGGCAGCGATGTGGCAACGATTTTCCAAGACCCTATGACCTCGCTTAATCCCATAATGAGAGTAGACGAGCAAATTGCCGAGGTTTTGAGGAAAAAGAAGAATTTAAGTCACAGTCAGGCAAAGGAGGAAGTAATTGCCCTTTTTGAAAAGATAGGAATTACCCCTGCCGAAAAGCGGTACAGCCAGTATCCCTTTGAAATGAGCGGCGGTATGCTTCAGCGTATTATGATTGCAATGGCACTTGCCTGTCGTCCCAGACTTTTGATAGCCGATGAGCCTACCACCGCGCTGGATGTCACGATTCAGGCACAGATTTTGAAGCTGATTAAGGATTTACAGCGGGAAACGGGTATGTCGGTAATAATCATTACCCATAACTTAGGCATTGTGGCTGAAATATGCGACAGAGTGACGGTTATGTACGCGGGCGATGCGGTGGAGGAGGGCAGTGTGACGGATATATTCGATCACCCCTGTCATCCCTATACAAAGGCGCTGCTTGAAAGCAATCCCAAGGAATCGGATACTGAAAAACGAATGAAAAGCATTTCGGGAAGCCCGCCGCTGCTTTACGAGAGGTTCACTGCCTGTTCGTTTGCACCTCGGTGTGAATTTGCCTGTGAAAAATGTTTAATGTCAAGACCGACGCTTACCGCTGTGGGCAAGGAGCATTTTTCGGCTTGCCTTATGCAGGACTGTGAAGGGGGGCGCAAAAAATGAGTGAACCGTTTATCAGCGTAAAAAATATAAAAAAGTATTTCAGCCTTGACGATTACAAGGTTGCAAAGTCAAAGGTGCGTTATGTTCACGCAGTGGATTACGTCAGCTTTGATATACAAAGAGGTGAGATTTTCGGCATAATCGGCGAGAGCGGTTCTGGAAAATCCACTATAGGGAGATGTATCCTAAGACTGATCGATATTGACAGCGGAGAAATCTATTTTGACGGCACAGACATTACCCATATGGGAAAAAAGGAAATGAACGCGCTCCGTCCGCGTATGCAGATGGTATTTCAAAATCCGCTGGCGTCCTTTAATCCGAAGAAAACTCTTAGGTTCAGTCTGGAGGGATCCGCAAGGATCCATAAAATAAAAACGGAGGAGTATAAGAAAAGGCTGTCGCAGCTTATGGAGTATATAGGGCTTTCGGAGGATATGCTTTCACGATATCCAAGCGGTATTTCGGGCGGGCAGCTTCAGCGGCTTGCAATAGTGAGGGCGCTTATGCTAAGTCCCGATTTCATTCTGGCGGACGAGCCTGTTTCGGCGCTTGACGTTTCCGTTCAGGCGAATATTCTGAACCTTATGCTTGACCTAAAAAATGATTATAATCAGACGATTTTGTTTATATCCCACGATTTAAATGTGGTCAGACACGTATGTGACCGTGTCGCTGTGGTTTATCTCGGAGCAATAATGGAGATGGGACCCGTAGAGGAGGTCTATGCCCATGTGCATCATCCCTATACCGAGGCGCTGATTTCCGCAAAGCCCAAGGAACACCCGCTCAGCGAAAAGGAGCATATTCTTTTGGAGGGGGATATACCAAATGCCATTGACATAAAGGATGGCTGTCGATTTGCGGGGAGATGCAGATATTTCCGTGAGGGCTTGTGCAGTCACAGAACGCCAAAGCTAAGGGAAATAGGAAACGGACATTTTGCAGCCTGTCATTTTCCCATAAACGTTGATTAGGGTAACCCCCTGATTATACATCACAAACGCAATGATTTGATTGAGAGAGGATGTTAAGTATGAAAAATTCGCGAATGGAAAAAATCAAAAGGGCAGTGGCAATTGCCGCAGCAGCGCTGATTGCCATGGGCATGACGGGATGCTCCGACACGGAAGCGTCGGATACGGCATCTGCGGGCAGCACCTCATCGGAGGCAGCCGACAGCGGTGAAACCGTACTCAAGGTAGGCTATGTTCAAGAGCCGTCATCCTTTGACCCTGCCGATTTCACATCCATATCATCTGTGCTTACCGGCTACGACTGCTACGACACTATTCTCAACTTTTCCGAGGACGGTACTACGGTTGTTCCCGGCCTTGCGGAGAGCTGGGAGCAGGTTGACGAGCTTACCTATACCTACAAATTCCGTGACGGGATAAAATTTACCGATGGAAATGAGCTTACAATGGAGGATGTACTTTACTCCTTAAATCGTGTTTCGGATCAGGGCTACTACATGAGCTATCTTTTTGCCGCAGTGGAATCCTTTGAAGCCGATGAGGAAACACGTACCCTTACCGTCCATCTGTCTTACCCCGATTCCACATGGATGTTTGTACCGGCAACATTGCCCTGCTGCATATTAGAGAAATCGGTTGCCGAGGCGGAGGGCGATTCCTACGGCACTGTGGACGGCAGCACTGTGGGAACTGGACCGTACAAGCTGGTATCATGGAGCTCAGGCAGCGAGATTGTCCTTGAAAAGAATGAGGACTGGTGGGGAGATGCCGATACCCTCGATATTGACAGAATAGAGTATTATATAATCGAGGATGAAAGCGCTCTTGCTCTCGCAGCAAAAAGCGGTCAGGTTGATTTCGTTTACGGCGTTTCAAATGACGTTAAGTCTGTATATGATACAATTTCCGATATGACGGTTTTAACCTGCGACGGTACTACACTTCATTATCTTGCATTTAATACGGCGCAGGAGCCATTTAACGATGTAAACGCAAGAAAGGCGGTTATAAGCTGTATCGATAAATCACAGATAACATCGATTATAGGCGGCGCGTATGCCAATGAAGCGCCTACAGGAATTATATCCGAGTCAATGATGTATATGGACGAGGACCTGTGGGCATCTACAATCGAAGTCGCAGATGTGTATACACAGGATTACGATAAGGCCGTCAAATATCTTGCACAGTCGGCTTATCCTGACGGATTCACCTTTGATTATTATTGCACATCGGCAAATGTAAAGCAGGCGGAGCTGCTCAAATCCATGATAGACGCCAGCGGCAGCATTACCATGAATATTGTTGAGGTTGCGGCAAGTGAGATTTTCAGCTATATGTTCGGATATAATGTGGATGAAAACGGTGACAGATACTACGATGCCGTAGGCACATACTGGATGTCCGATTTCCTTGACCCCATAGGCGTGTTTAACCCTCTTTACGGTTCGGAAAATATCTATGAGGGCGGCACCAATCAGGCTCTTTGGAGCAGTGCCGAGGCGGACGAGTATATAAGCAGCGCATCCGTTACCTCCGATTATTCCGAAAAAATGGCTAACTATACCGAGGCATATAAGATTTATGCGGACGAATGTCCTTATCTTGCGCTTTATTCCGTGCTTGACACATATGCGGTAAATAACGGGTTCTCATACACCCCAAGTCCCATGTTCTGGTATAATTTCACATATGCGGATTTTCATACCGCCGACTAAAGGTCAATAGTTTCTCATTCGAGGATGTACTCCCCACAATGGTGTGAGGAGTACGCCAAATCCAAAATCACCGAAAGGATGTGGCGGATATGTCATCATATCTCGATATAATCTGGGTATTGGTGTGCAGCGTACTTGTATTTTTAATGCAGGCAGGCTTCGCAATGCTTGAGGCAGGCTTGACCAGGGCAAAGAACGCGGGCAATATCATAATGAAAAATATTATGGACTACTGTGTCGGTTCTTTGGTATTTTGGGCAATAGGCTTCGGAATAATGTACGGTAGGTCTGCCGGAGGAATTGTGGGTATACCGCAGCTTTTCGATTCAAGCAGCTATGAAGCGGCAGGAACACTTCCAAGTATGGTATTCCTTATGTATTCCACCGTGTTCTGTTCCACAGCCACAACCATAGTTTCGGGAGCAATGGCGGAGCGTACCAAGTTCAAAAGCTATATGATTTATTCGGCAGTGATGAGCGGGCTTATCTATCCCATATCCGGTCACTGGATATGGAACCCGTCGGGCTGGCTGAATAATTTAGGATTTCACGATTTCGCGGGCGGTACGGCGGTACACGTTGTGGGCGGTACGGCAGCGTTTATAGGCGCGCTTACTGTAGGTGCGCGTATAGGTAAATTCGGCAAAAACGGAAAGGCAAAGGCTATTCCGGGTCATAATCTCTTAATATCCGCGTTGGGAATATTCATTCTCTGGGTAGGCTGGTTCGGCTTCAACGGCGGTTCTGCCGTACTCAGCGAGGGCTTTAATCCGGAAATGCTGGGCAATGTGTTCTTTAATACCAATGTTTCCGCTGCTGCCTGTGTGGCTGCAACAATGTTCATCACTTGTGCAAGATACGGCAAACCTGATATCTCCATGACCCTTAACGGCGCATTGGCGGGACTTGTGGCTATAACCTGCGGGTGTGACGTAATGACGCCGTTCGGCGCACTGGCTACGGGTATTATTGCCGCATTCGTACTTGTTTTCGGCATTGAGCTGGTAAATAAGCTTAAGGTTGACGATCCCGTGGGAGCGGTAAGCGTTCACGGTATGTGCGGCGCTGCGGGAACTATTCTTACGGGAATATTTTCTACGGAGAACGGACTGCTTTACACAGGTAGGTTTGACGGCATTATAACGCAGCTGTTGGGAGCTTTGACGGTTGCCGCTTGGACGGCAGCGGCAATGGGTATAGTATTCGTTCTCATAAAGAAAACCGTGGGAATCCGTGTAAGCGCAGAGAGCGAAATAGCGGGTCTTGACAGGAGCGAGCACGGGATAGTCGGTATATATTCGGACTGGGGAGGCGCTATGCAGCTTTCCGCCGATACTGCGCCGCAAGGCTCTGTCAGAACCATTGATGATACAACAGAGCTTAGTCCCTCCGATTATAAGACGGACGGAAGACTGCGAAAGGTTGTGGTTATTACAAATCCGTCAAAATTTGAGATAATGAAGAATGCTCTTGACAAGCTGGATGTAACGGGAATGACCGTTACCAATGTAAGTGGCTGCGGTATACAAAAGGGCAGCACGGAATACTACCGCGGCGCAGAGTTTGAATCACATCTGCTGCCGAAAATAAAGGTGGAAATAGTTATCAGCACAGTTCCGCTGGGGCTTTTGGTTGATACGCTGAAAAAGGTATTGTATATGGGAAAGGTTGGCGACGGCAAGATATTTGTTTACGATGTGGAAAACGTAATAAAGATACGGACAGGCGCACAGGGAAGCAGTGCGCTTGAATAGGCGGTGAAAAAATGAAACGTATATCGGACGATACGGACGGAATAAATGTAACGGATGAAAGCCTTTTCGGAAGTGATGTGCCCAACGATATAAATGTGCGCTACCTGACTATCACCCAGGTCGCAAAGTACAGGAAAATTCCTGCCGACACTCTAAGATATTATGACAAGATAGGTCTGATACGCCCCAACTATGTGAATAAGCAGAACGGACGGCGGTATTATTCCATGGAGCAGTGCGAGCAGCTGGGTATGGTAAAGGAGCTGCGGAAGCTTAATCTTTCATTGAGGGAGATAGCGGAATTTATGAATGACCGTAATCTGCAAAAATCGGAACGTATTTTGAAAGACCATTTTGCGATTTTACAGGAGGAGATTGAAAGCAAGCTGGAGCTTAGCCGTATTCTCTCCGAAAAGCTGAAATTTATCGAGCAGATACGTTCCACCGATTTTAATTTGGATTATCCCGAAATAAGGGATATACCTACCAGATACGCTCTTCACGGAAGAAGCAATAAGCTTTCCACAAGCTTTACGGCGATTGAATATACCAAGCTTGAGGAGCAGATAGGCGGACCATCTCCGATACTTGCCACAAATAAGGTTGCAATGTCGCTGAAAAATTCCATTGACGATGATGAAATCAGGTCGGAAATACATCCGCTGCTCTTCTGCACGGAAAAGGAATCCGAATACAGGAATTTCACCGAAATCAGCGGAGGAAAATATATCTGTGCCTATCATGCCAACAGCAGCAGCTATCTCGGAGAGATAATTATGAAAATGAGGTACTATGCGGAGGAGGCGGGATATGTTATGAGCGACAGCGGGCTGATGATTTATCAGATTGATATAACACTTACGGATAACAGCGATGAAACCGTTGTGGAGCTGCAATTTCCCATGACACCTGCCGAATAAGCACCGAACCTTGCGGGACGGCATTGCGGGACATATTTTACAATAGCCGTGTTAGGGAAACGGCGAAGGGTACAGCGGACTTAAGGAACCGCTGATTAAATCGTTTCTCAATCCTCTCAGTAAGGGCTTTTCGAGGGCCGGAAACGATTGCTGACACATTAATCAGCACTTCCTTAATATATGTACCTATAAAATGGAGGTTAATTTTTATGATTCAGCGTGAAGATTTACTGGCAATGAGAAATGCGGACAAATTCGATACCTATGGGTCAACTCGTTTTCCCACCTTGTTTGAAAAAGCCGTTCGGCAGGGTCTTACACCCGCCGACAGCATTACCTCGGAGGGAATAACCTGCTATGCAAGGACGGCACTCAGCCCCACTTATGTGGGACATGAAACCTTTCTCAGGTGTCCCTTTTGCGAGGACGTTCATGATGTTTCGGACTATGATGTTGCCGTTCTCGGCATACCCTATGACAGCGGCACCTCAAACCGTTCAGGCACACGGTTGGGACCTGCAGGTATACGTCATGCATCATCACAGATTTCTCCGTTCAATCCCGATTACGGGGTGGATCTTTACGAAAAAATCAAGCTTTGCGATGTGGGAGATATCTACACTCTCCCCGCCAATTCGGAAAAGACCTTTGACCAGATAACCAAGGGTGTGGGCTTTGTTTTTTCGCAGGGTGTTACGCCGATTATCCTCGGCGGCGATCATTCCACAAGCTTCCCGTCACTTAGAGGCATAGCGCCGTTTATTGACGGAAATATAGGCGTTATTCACATAGATCGGCACAGCGATTGCGATGCTATACAGATGGACGAGAAAATGCACGGCACGGAGTGGTATCATTCCACAAGGCTTCCCAATCTTTCCGCTAAAAACCTAGTGCAGATAGGTATAGGCGGCAACTGCTGCAAGTCATGGTCGAAATTCGTCCGCGGCAGCGGACTTACGGCTATTTCCATGGAGGATATAGATACCTACGGCATTGATAAGATTGCCGAAACGGCTCTTGAAATAGCATGGAAAGGATGCAAGGCTGTGTACATAAGCCTTGATATAGATGTGCTTGAAGCGGCGTTCTGTCCCGGAACGGGAACTCCCGATTTCGGAGGAATGCTGCCAAGGGAGCTTTTGCGCCTGCTGCGTCTTGTTACCGCTCCGGGAATATGCGGTATGGATGTTGTGGAGGTAAGCCCGCCCTTTGACGTAAGCGAAATTACCTCTCTTGCGGCGTCAAGGTGCATTATCAATGTGCTTTGCAATCTTGCTCTTAACGATTCCCTTTACAGACATTGAGGAGGAACGCCATGTCAGCGGCAATAACAGCGGAAGCATTAAAAAAACGGATTCTTGCCGCAAAAGGCGAAATTCCCTTTGACAGCTGCTTTTACAACTGTAGGGTTGTGGACGTTTACGGGGAACGCATAATAGATAACGGTGTGGTGGGAGTATGTGACGGGGTAATAGTATCGCTTTGTCCCACATTTACCCCGCAGGCAGAGGAATGGATTGACTGCGGCGGGATGTACCTTGCACCGTCCTTTATCGATGCCCATATGCATATCGAATCCACTCGTTTAACCCCCTATGCATATTGCCGGGGGGGCTGTTCCCCACGGCACAGGCTGTATTTTTACCGACCCCATGCAGATTGCCAATGCAGCGGGAGAAAAAGGACTGAAATGCTTTTGTCATATGTTGGAGGGGCTTCCCGTCCACAGCTTTATACAGCTTCCGTCAAGAGTTCCGGCAGCGGAGGGTATGGAAACATCGGGAGGATATTTTTCTCCGGAGGATACTCTGCGGCTTATGGAGGAGATAGGCAAAATTCAGCCCGTTTCCTTAGGCGAGGTAAACGCAGGGGAGCTTGACGGGGAAAGTACGCTGAAAAAGCTGTCGTATGCGGCGTCAAGAGGCATTAGGATAAACGGTCATTGTCCCTCGATGGGACATGATGATTTATCTGCGGCGGCAGCGGCGGGAATAAGCAGCGATCATGAGGCTGAAAGCGGAGAAGAGCTTTCCCACAGACTATCGACAGGTATGTCGGTTATGGTAAGGCAGGGAACTATCGAGCCGAATTGTGAAGCGCTTATTAAATATGTGGTGGAAAACGATCTTCCCACAGACAGCCTTATGTTTTGCACGGACGATAAATCTCCCGAGGATATTCTCGAAAACGGCTGTATTGACAACAATATCCGCATTGCCATCGGCTGCGGGCTTGACCCTATAAAGGCGATTAAGCTTGCCACGCTCAATCCCGCAAGGCATTTTGGAGCAGATGATAAATTAGGGTCTTGTACTCCGGGGAGATATGCGGATTTTGTGCTTTTCGAGGATTTAAACAGCCTTGCGGTAAAAAAGGTGTATTTCAAGGGAAAGCTTGCCGCCGAGAACGGTATCATGTGGGATTTTCCGCAAAAATCGGCTGAAAGGGAGCTTTCCCATATGCTTGATACGGTAAAAACATCGGATAATCTAAGTGAAGCATCTCTTGCGGTATCACTTCCGCATAATTGCCGTTCCTTTACCGCAGCAGTGATAAATATGAAGTCGGACAGCCTTATTACCTACAAAACGCAAAGGACGCTTAAAGCGGAAAGCGGTTTTCCCATAGCAGATACGGAAAATGATATTCTGCCTATAGCCGTAATCGAGCACTACGGCAAGGGCGGCGGTGTCGGCTGCGGTTTTATTCACGGACTTGGAATAAAGCATGGCGCGGTCGCCTCCTCAACTGCCCAGGAGGGAAACAACATTGCTGTAAGCGGTACAAGCTACAGTGATATGCTTACGGCGGTAAAGGCTGTCGCAAATGCAGGCGGCGGGAGCGCCGTATGTATAGGCGGCAAGGTTATTGCCCTGCGGCGGCTGCCATTTTGCGGAATTATGGGAACGGGAAGTATAACCGATGAAATTGCCGCTGCGGATTCATTTTCAAAGGCGCTTGACACCTTAGGAAGCAGCAATCCGCGGCTGATGTCGGTGCTGACGGTTTCATTGTGTCCATCCATACCGGAAATAGGTCTTACGGATAAGGGACTTATCGATGTATGCAGCCATAAATTTATTTCGGCGGCGGATAACTGCCTTTTCTGACAGGGAGTAGTATGTATAAATCAGCGAATGTGAATATGATTGACGGCAGTCCGTCAAGGACTATTTTTGTTTTTGCGCTGCCGCTTATAGCTGCAAATCTCTTTCAGCAGCTTTATAATACCGTCGATACCATAATAGTCAGCAGATACAACGGTGATGACGCCTTGGCGGCGGTGGGTGTGTCATTCGCCGTAACTATGGTTATGATAGCCTTTGCTACGGGTACGGGAGTGGGATGCTCGGTACTTATCTCAAAGCGCTACGGTGAAAAACGGTATTCCCTTGTAAAAACCTCCGTATCGACCGTGTTGATTTTTTCACTGCTTTTCTCGTTGGTAATCGGGGGAGCAGGTGTGATTTTCAGCCGTATGCTTTTGGAGGCTCTCGATACACCGAAAAATATAATAGACGATGTGGCGGGATATTTGAGGATATACTCGGCGGGTATGCCCTTTATGTTCCTCTATAACGTTCAGTCCTCGATTTTCACATCCTTTGGAAATTCCAAAACCCCGCTGGCACTGCTTATAATGTCCTCGCTCATCAATATTGCCCTTGATATTTATTTTGTGGGTACGCTGTCAATGGGGGTAGAGGGAGCGGCTGTGGCAACGCTTATAGCTCAGGGCTTTTCGGCGGCAGTGTCCCTTGTTTTGCTTATCAGAAGTGTATATTTCAAGGAATTGAGGGAATATACATTCAGCCTTTTCTCCCCCCAAAATTCTCCGTGAAATGTCCTCCTATGCGGCTGTTTCGGTGGTGCAGTCGTCTGTCAACTCTGTGGGTATGCTGCTAATACAGTCGGTGGCAAATCGCTTCGGCTCGGCTGCACTGGCAGGGTATACCGCCGCATCGAAAATAGATTCCTTCGCCATAATGCCCTACCTTGCCTGTTCCAATGCGCTTTCAACCTATACGGCACAGAATATCGGCGCAGGCAGAGGTGACAGGATTGAGCTGGGCAACAAGGCGTGTTTGAAGCTTTGCGCAGCCATAAGCGTTACGGAGCTTGCGGTCATTTTGCTGTTAAGGAACGTATTTCTGGGACTTTTTTTGGATTCCGATACCGCATCAACGGAAGCATGGGAAACGGGAAGCCTGTATATGACGACAATGTCCATATGCTATATTCTTATGGGTATTAACTCCACTCAAAGCGGTATGCTCCGCGGACTGGGAATGTTGAAAACACTTTTTGCCAACAGCATAATAAGCCTTGCGGTAAGGGTAATCTTTGCGAATGTCATGGTTTCGTACATAGGTATAAGCTGCGTATGGCTTTCCATGCCTGCAGGTTGGATAGTAAGCATTATTTTCTGCCGCATTGTCTATTGCAGGGAAAAATCACGGCAGCAATAACAAGTAATAAAAACGGTTTCATACTCCCTTTACGGGAAATATGAAACCGAATTTTTATTTTAATCTGATATCTTAGCCCAGTACAACAACCACATCGTGCTTGCCGCTTGTAATTCCGGAGATAACGTTTCCATCAATAGCATTTCCGTCAACAGTAAGGGATTTAACGCCCTTGCATACATGGTTGGGGTTTTCTACCTTGATGTTGAATTCAGCACCTCTGAATACCCTCTTTACTGTGTAGCCGTCCCATGAAGCGGGAATGCTGGGATCTATTTTAAGTCCCTCGTAATCGGGGATAATACCCAGAATGTACTGTGAAATAGCTACAAAGTTCCATGCGGCAGTACCTGTCAGCCAGCTGTTCTTAGCCTCGCCGTGACGCTTTGCGTCCTTACCTGCGATCATCTGTGCGTAAACATAGGGCTCGGTTCTGTGAAGATCGGAGATATCCTCAAGGTATGCGGGAGCGATCTTTGAATAATATTCAAATGCTCTGTCGCCGTGTCCCACAGCAGCCTCGGCACAAATCATCCACGCATTGTTATGGCAGAATATGCCTGCATTTTCCTTATATCCTCCGGGGTAGGTGGAAATCTCGCCGTATTCAACGATATAGTGTGTGAATGCGGGGTTATTCAGTACAAGACCGTACTTTGTATCGAGATACTTGTTTACGGAATCAAGAGCCTTAATGTCAGCACCTGTTTCCTTGCCGATACCCGACATTACGCAGAAGCCCTGTGGCTCAATGAAAATCTTGCCCTCATCGTTTTCCTTGGAGCCTACCTTTTTGCCGTATGCGTCGTATGCTCTCAGGAACCATTCTCCATCGTAGCCGTCACGCATTACAGCTTCCTTCATCTTATCTATTTCAGCCTGTGCCTTGTCAGCTTCATCGTTCAGACCCTTCATGCGGCAAAGGGCAACATACTCGGGACCTATGTAGGTGAACATACCCGCAATCATTACGGACTCGGCAGTCTGCTCGTTAAGAGGCTCGCCTGTTTCGGGATTTACCTCCTTGGCAATATTGCTTGCGGTGTTTTGGAAGCTTTCACCGGGAACTCTTGAGAAGCAGTTAAGGTTAAGGCAGTCGTTCCAGTCTGCGCGTCCGATAAGTGGCAGACCGTGAGGGCCTAAGTTATTTACCACATGGTAGAAGCTTCTCTTGAGGTGGTCAAGGAGGGGCTGTGCAAGGCTGTCGTCATTTTTGTAGGGTACCATCTCATCGAGTATTCCCACATCGCCTGTTTCCTTGATATAAGCGGCGGTGGAAAGTATCATCCACAGTGGGTCATCGTTGAAGTTTGTACCTGCCGCATCATTACCCTTCTTGGTAAGAGGCTGATATTGGTGATAGTTACCGCCGTCCTCAAGCTGTGTAGCGGCAATATCGAGTATTCTCTCTCTTGCTCTTTTGGGAATCTGATGTACAAATCCCAGAAGATCCTGGTTGGAATCTCTGAATCCCATTCCTCTGCCTATACCGCTTTCAAAGTAGGAAGCGGAGCGTGACATATTGAATGTAACCATACACTGGTACTGATTCCAAATATTAACCATTCTGTTGAGCTTCTCATCGGGGGAGGAGATGGTGTAGGTAGCAAGAAGCTTATCCCACATAACCTTTAATTCCTCAAAAGCGGCATCAGCCTTTTCAGCGGTATCGAAACGCTTCATCATTTCATAAGCCTTTGACTTATTCATAGAACCGTCGGCATTCCACTTTTCCTCGTAAGGATTTTCAACATAGCCGAGAATGTATACAAGGGTCTTTTCCTCACCGGGAGCAAGGGTAATTTCCTTCATCTGTGAAGCAACAGGCGACCAGCCGTCAGCAACGGAGTTTCCGGGAGTGCCCTCAAAAACGGTTACGGGGTTGGAGAAATCGTGGTAAATATCGCCCATAAAGGTTTCTCTGTCGGTATCGTAGCCGTCAATAACTTCATTTACGGTGTAGAAAGCGAAGAAGTTACGTCTTTCCTTATACTCGGTCTTGTGGAAGATAGTGCTGCCCTCAATTTCAACCTCGCCTGTGTTGAAGTTTCTCTGGAAATTGGTGCAGTCGTCCTGTGCGTCCCACAGGCACCATTCGATAAAGGAGAAAAACTTAAAGGTCTTGGACTCATTGCTTTCGTTCTTGAGTACAACCTTTTCAATTTCTCCTGTGAAATCCTGGGGAACAAAGAATGTAACCTCAGCGGAAAGGCCGTTCTTTTTGCCCTTTATAACGGTATATCCCATACCGTGATGGCAGGAATAATCATCCAGCTCGGTCTTTACGGGTGACCAACCGGGATTCCAAACAGTACCATTATCGTTTATGTAGAAATAGCGTCCGCCTGCATCAGCGGGAACGTTGTTATAGCGGTAACGGGTAATTCTGGAAAGACGCGCGTCCTTGTAAAAGCTGTATCCGCCTGCCGTATTGGAAACCAGGCTGAAAAAGTCCTGTGTTCCAAGATAGTTTATCCATGGATAAGGCGTTTTGGGAGATGTAATGACATACTCTTTATTGGCGTCGTCGAAATAACCAAACTTCATTGGACATACCTCATTTTTCTTAATTTTATCTATCTGCAATAATCACAGACATCATAAATATTATATCATATACCCGACACAATTTCAACAGTTCGCACAAATCGTCACTGTAAAAAAAACAGGTAATATTTTGTGCAAAGTTACTACTGCCTTGCCTTTATATTTATCGGGATAATTTCCGTACAAAGCCGTGCCATTTCTTCGGGTGACTGTTTCATACCGCTTAAAAACCATTCCTTAAGTATATGTACGCAAGCGCCCTCACAGGCGATATGGCGGTAATATTCCTCCACGGTATCGCACACGGAGCTGAAATTGGAAACAAAGGAAGGCATTTCCATTATCTTATCCAGTGTAACCCTGCTTTTAACCAGTGACTGCACTATATAGCGGCGTTTTGCAAACTCCGTGAACATTTCAAGATAAGCCTGATAGGGGTTATATAGTATTCTTTCAAGGTAATGCACGGCTATCTGCCTTATCTCATCGATAATTTCATCGGCAATGTCGTTTAAAGACCCGTAGCATCTGTAATAGGTGGATCTGGAAACGCCTGCCCGCTTTACAAGCTCCGTAACGGTTATTTCGGAAAAATCCTTTTTGCCCATAAGCTGGAGAAGTGCGACCTTGATACATTCCTTTGAAAGCTCGCTTGCCTCTTTGTTGGAAAGCCTTTATATGTCACGTTTTTCAAGCTCGGTCTGCATAATAGCATTCCCCCATATCTCAATATTGTAGCGGTGGAACAATATCGCCGCAAAGTGTCGGTTTACGGCTTTATGATATTGATTTTCCCGTGGCTTTTCGATATAATTACAGTGATACATATGCACCGCAGTAACAATTGTATCATATTTTTTGACTTATGTCAATGGATAGGAGTAGATGTTTATGAAGTTTTTGAAGGAAAACATTACTAATCTTGTAATCTGTCTTTGTGAAATAGTAATCGGCATAGTCCTTATTGTTAATCCCGTGGGCTTTACATCGGGAGTTATCATAGCAATGGGTATTTTCCTGCTGATACTGGGTATTGCCAATGCAATAGGGTATTTCCGCACGCCGCCGGAGGTGGCAGCAAGGGGACAGGGACTGACGCTGGGCATTATCTATTTGGCAATAGGTATCTTTTGTGTGGCAAACTCCCGGTGGTTTGTGGCCGTATTCCCGCTGCTGACCGTATTGTACGGGGTGTTTATCCTTGTTATGGGGCTTGTAAAGATTCAGTGGATGGTAAACCTTATTAGGCTGAAAAGAAAGCAGTGGTTTGTGGCGCTTGTCAGTGCAATAATTTCCTTGGGCGCGGCATTCATAATATTCAATAATCCCTTTGCAACCACAGCCGCACTGTGGACATTCTCGGCGATAATGCTGATTGTGGACGCAATACTGGATATTATAACTATTTTTTACAAGAATAAGGTTGAATCCGATGCCAAGGCAGAGGAAGAAATTCTCAAAAAAGAACCTGCCGTTGAGGTAGAATCGGAATAAATTCATAATGATAGGGGGAGGTACAGAAAATATCTCCCTCTTGATTTTTTTGTAAATTCATAAAATATCTATTGACAAAATGCAATATTTGTGATAAAATACTCTTGTTGTTCGCCGGTATGATGGAATTGGCAGACGTGGCAGACTCAAAATCTGCTGGGGCGACCCGTGTCGGTTCGAGTCCGACTACCGGCACTTAAATCGGCGGTCAGTGATTATATATTGCTGACCGCCTTTTGTGTATAATAACGGGAGGTTTTGGCTATGTATTCTGTAATTGCAACAGCTGAGGTATCGCAGGATTTTACATCGGAGGCGCAGGAGGTAATGGCTGCCGTCGAGTCGGGAGATGTTGATGTGTCCATGCTTTCAAGCCTTCGGGACGCTTTTGTGGCGTATCTGCCCACGATTATCCTTGCAATAGTCATATTTGCGGTGGGTATGCTTGTCACAAGGATAGTTACGGGCGTCACCGACAAGGCTATGGGACGTTCACGGATAGAGCCTACCGCACAAAGCTTTATAAAGTCGCTGATTAAGATAGTGCTTACGGTTTTTGCGGCTATTATCGCTCTTTCCGCACTGGGAGTGCCTATGACCTCTATAATTACAACTATCGGTGCGGCAGGACTGGCAGTAGGACTTGCATTGCAGGACAGCCTTTCAAATTTAGCCGGAGGTGTGATAATTCTTTACTCCAAACCCTTTGTAAAGGGCGATTACATAAGCACCAACGGCGTTGAGGGAACTGTAGAAGAAATAACCATTTTGAATACAAAGCTTATTACCATTGACAATAAGGTGATTTTCATACCAAACGGCTCTGTGTCGGGAGCTACTCTTGTAAATTACAGTACCGCCGAGAAAAGGCGTGTTGACCTGAACTTTGAAATTTCAGGGGATTCGGATTTCCGCAGAGCCTCCGAGATAATCACAAGCGTTTCCCGCAATCACCCCAAGGTTTTGGAGAATGAGGAAATCAGCGCAAGGGTTTCCGCACTTTCCGAAAACAGCATTACCATTACCTCAAAGGTATGGTGTAAGCAGGGGGACTATTGGGACGTTACCTACGACCTTTTGGAGCAGATTAAGTCGGCACTGGTTAAGGAGGGGATAAAAGCCCCCGGTACAAGGCTTTTGGTTGAGGAAAAGGATGTTTCCGTGAAGTAAAAAAGGTATACTGATTGGTGTATGCGAGTACAAATCGGAATACTTGAGGTGTCAGATGAAAATAGATCATATTGCAATGTATGTAAACGACTTAAAGGCTGCGAGACAGTTTTTTGAGAAATATTTAGGTGCAAAGTCAAATGAGGGCTATCATAATAAGAGTACAGGCTTCAAATCTTATTTTTTGTCATTTGATGACGGCACCCGTTTAGAGATTATGAGTAAGCCCGATATGCAGAATTTGGATAAGCCGATTAGCAGGACCGGCTATGCTCACATTGCGTTTCGTGCAGGAAGCAAAGAACTTGTAAACGAACTGACTAATCGTTTAAAACAGGATGGCTATGAAGTTATAAGCGGCCCACGCATCACAGGGGATGGGTATTATGAGAGCTGTATTGTAGGAATCGAAGGAAATCAGATAGAAATCACAGTATAACCGTTCCGGTTTATCAACTTGAACTTAACACAATAATATCTAAGAGCGACTTTAATGATGTTTATCACATCATTATCAGCTTGCCAAACAAATGCAGAATCGGGGCAAATGAAAACTCTCCGGAATATTTTACAACACGAAACACGGTTAAAGAGGTGCGGGAAACAAGTATTAAAGTAGTGTCAAGCACAACCAACATCACTTCCGGCGAATTGGAGGTTACAACAGCTGAATATCCCGAAAATATTATTTCAACGGAGTTTGCTACAGATATAGGCGAAATTTTCAAAACTGCTATTGAAACGGAAATTGAATATTCGGATTGGACTACATTGTTAGGCGGCAGTCGGATTTGACTGCCGCCTTTGTTCTATTACACTGAAATTCAGCATAAGATAAATCAAGATAAAACTTCTTCCGAAAGGGTGGTCTAACGGTAATGAATATGGGTGTAATGAAATATTTCGGCGGACAGGTCTACACGGCACTTTCAGCCGCCCCGCTTGAAAATGTAAGGGAAATACGGTTAAGGGCGGGCGAGCCGCTCTCCATATCCGATTCAAAGGGAATAAGAATAATAGGCAGGAACGGTGACCTTGTACAATCGGGAGAGGGATTTATTACTTCTGCCGATGATGTCCGCAGAACCTTTGAGGCAATTTGCCGTTATTCCGTCCACACGTTTCAGAACAGCATTAACAGCGGCTACATAACCGTTGACGGCGGTCACAGAGCGGGAATTTGCGGAACGGCGGTCTATACTTCAAACGGTGAAATTGAGAATGTCCGTAATATAAGCAGTATTTGTCTTAGAATAGCATGGGAAATAAAGGGTGTGGCGGATAAGATTTATAGTCAGACCATGTGCATGAAGCCCTGCGGCGTGCTTATAGCAGGTCCTCCATGTTCGGGAAAAACCACCATGCTCCGCGACCTTTGCAGACAGCTGGGAAACAGCTATGCCGTAAGCCTTATTGACGAAAGAAGCGAAATTGCCGCAGTGTCAATGGGCGTTCCCCAGAATGATGTGGGAACGTTCACCGATGTCTTTTGCGGTTACGGTAAAACCGACGGCATAATGATGGCGATAAGATCCATGTCCCCGCAGGTAATAGTTTGTGACGAAATAGGCTCGGATGCCGATATGAACGCCATAAGAATTGCCGCACTAAGCGGAATAAGCACAGCGGCGACAGTCCATGCCGCGGATGCATATGATCTGATCTATCGGGATAATATTATGCAGGCGTTTTGTGACGGAATATTCAGATATGCGGTTTTTATGGATCAGCGGCGGGTAAAAGGGATCATGAGCGCATTGTCGCTTATGGAAAAGAGGCGATCGAGAAATGAAGCTTTTGGGAATATTGCTGCTGCTGTCAATGTCAACGGCAGTGGGAATGATTGCGTCAAACAGCCTGAGGGATCGTGTTCATCAGCTGCGAATGATACGGCTGATGACGGAAAAAATCCGTCTGATGATACGATATGAGGGGATAACCGTTTTTGAAATGGCAAAACGCTGCGCGGAGGACGAATCCTTGAAAAAGCTGGATTTTGCTGCGGAGCTTGGGCGCTGCTGCAGGGAGGACAGGGAATTTTTTCTTTCATGGAAGGATGCCGCCGATAAATCGAGAGGTATACTTACCGACAGTGATTATTCTCTGCTTATTCGCATAGGATGTGTATTGGGAACAACGGACTGTGAGGGACAGCTTTCGGCATTGTCGGGAATACTTGCGCAGATAGACAGTGCAGTCGTTGATGCTGAGGAGCAGTATAAGGCAAAGGGCAGGCTTTACCGTTCACTTGGCGCTATAGCGGGCGCGGCAATAGCCGTGATAGTTATTTAATCTGATCCCCTCTGTCGTAAGGAGCGTTAAAATGGATATTGAGCTGATTTTTAAAATAGCCGGCGTGGGGATAATAGTTGCCGTGCTGAACCTGCTGCTGAAAAAGGCGGAGAGGGACGAGCAGGCGCTGATGATTACCCTTGCCGGACTGATAGTGGTGCTTACCATGATAATCGGTGAGATACAGGAGCTGTTTGAAACAATAAGGAATGCTTTCGGAGTGTAGAAGCCATGGATGACATAAATCTCATAGGGGCATTGGGAATATGCATTGCGGCGGCGGCTCTCTGCCGTGTTTTGGATAACGGCGGCAGGGAGTACGGAGTTTTGCTGAAAACCGCAGCTGTTGCGGCAGTGGTGATAGCCGCTGTTTCCGCGCTTTCACCCATTATTTCGGAAATAGAAGCACTGTACGGAAAAACCAACGGAAACAGTTTGTACCTTACGATTATGCTAAAGGCTGTGGGTATATGCTTTCTTACACGCTTTGCTGCGGATATCTGTCGTGACAGCGGAGAAACGGCGCTTGGGAGTGCCGCCGAAACCGTTGGGAAAATTTCTCTTTTGCTGCTTGCGCTGCCGCTTTTTGAAGCGGTGACACAGACCATAGAGAGGCTGCTGTAAATGAAAATACTTTTGTCGCTGATTATAAGCATAATCTGTTTGATTACATTTTCGGGGAACAGGATTTCTGCGGAGGAGGACAATTCAGCCGATTTATCCGTGAAGTTCGGAATAGATGAGGATTTTACCGAAGAGGTTATGGGAGATGAAACCGATGCCGCACGATTTTTGCGGGAAAACGGTATCACTGCCGACAGTGCCGACGGAATTACGGGACTGTCCCCAAGGACGGTATTTGCCTATATATGGGATAAGGCGAAAAACAGTGTGACAGAGCCGCAAAGAGTGCTTATCGCAGCGCTTTTCGTAATAATATTCTCCGCGGCGGCAGGGGCTTTTTCCGATTCGGTGGGGGAAGGGGCGTCCGGCGAGGTTTGCCGTATTATAAGCGTCCTTGGGGCTGTAGCCACAGTTGCACCCGCAGCGGAGAAATGTATCGAAACGGCGGAAACCACCTTAACATCGGGCGGAGATTTCATGCTTTGCTATGTTCCCGTTTTTGCATCGATTGCGGCAGCGGCGGGAAACGTCACCTCGGCGGCGGCATATAACGCCTCGATAATTGTTGCGGCAAAGGCTGCCGTGGAAATAATGTCCCAAATACTTATGCCTGTGCTTTCCGTCTGTATGGCAATGGGAATAGTAGATTCTATAACATCAACGGTGAATCTTTCCGCTGTAACCGAGCTGCTTAAAAAGTGGTCGGGAATACTTATAGGACTTATCATGACCGTATTTATGGGTCTATTGTCCGTACAGTCGGTTGTGGGAGCATCAACGGACACCATAGCCTCAAAGGTGGCAAAATTTGTGGTATCAAACTGCATACCTATTGTTGGGAGCGCCGTAGCGGACGCCTATTCAACCGTAAGGGCGGGACTGGGTATGCTGAGAGGAGCGGCGGGGGCTTTCGGTGTAATAGCATTTATGCTGATTATTCTCCCGCCTATAATAGAAACGGGGTGTATGTATTTTGCAATGGCACTATCGGGGGCGCTGGCGGAGCTTTTCGGTGCAAAGGAGTTAGCCTGCTTTTTCCGCAGCGCGGGAACGGTATTCAGTATAATAATCGCTGTCCTTGCCTGCTTTGCGGTCATGTTCAGCGTTTCCACAATAATACTTATGTCCGTGGGACTTACGGCGGCAGGTGCGGCGTAAATTAAGGGGAAGTGAAATTATAATGTTTAAAACGGCAGCGGCGGCAGACTGTTTTTTAGGGCTTGTCTTTTGTATGCTTGAAAAGCTTGCGCCAACGGAAAAATACAGCAAGCAGCCTAATTTGATTTTCTCGCTGGTGCTGGCGCTTACGGTTCTTCAGCCCTTTCTTGGAGAGGACGGTGTGGAAATCACCCTGTTTGATGAGAATACAAGCGAGCCTCTTGAGGAAATAGATTTGCAGATAGAGTACATGGCGGCGGAGAATGTTTCCGACGTACTTATGGATTATCTCATGGAAAACGGAATAAATCCTATAAAAATCAGCACAGAGATAAATAATCTTGAGGATGGCAGCATATTTATTATAGCAATCATCAAAAATGCTGTCAGTAGTTTGACGCATGGAACCATCCCTTAATATCGTCGCAGGTAACCTGAAGCAGAGCGGCTTCCACAGCGGCGTGCAACGCCTCTTTTGTACGAACCTTCCCTTTGCGAAGGCAGGACTTCATCTTCGACCACATTTTTTCAATGGGATTTAAATCGGGGCTATATGGCGGCAGATAGAGCGGCGTGATTCCGTTCTGGCGCAGAAGCTCCTCTACTCCCTGCACATGATGAGAGCGCAGGTTGTCCATGACGACAATATCGCCCGGATGCAGAGTAGGAATCAACGCATCGTTCAGATAAGCCTTAAACTGCGTTCCGGTAGTTCCTCCCGTGTAAGTGATAAACACCTTCTCCCCGTTAAGCCGGACAGAGGACAAAATGGTGGTCGTTCTCGGAG
>MSHL01000026.1 GCA_001941135.1 Ruminococcus sp. Zagget11 | reverse complement strand
AACTTTTTGGGGTCAATTTAAAATTACTTGTTCAGGGAATTGTCGTGGCAGCCCTTTACACAATTATTTGCGTTGGAATGTTTGCGTTAGCTGTAATTTATCTTGATATACCAAGCTTGATAGAAATGTTTTTTGAACAAAGCAATCTTTTTGGCAGGCTTGTATTGGCACTCGCTGTCTTTGTTTTTCTTTCTGTTTTCTCTGTCAGAAATGCTGTAAAATCGTTTCGCGAATACAAAAAAGCGACTTATTTTTACATAGCCAAGGGAACGATTTTAGAGCTTAATTCCGAGTATTTTGCACCGCCGACATATCAAGACAGCTCTTCCAAAAATCGAATAATTACTCAAAAAGAAAGCATTACCTTAGAATGTACCGAAGGTAAAAAAACCACAATGGAAATGGCGGTATCCGATACACAACGGCTTTCCAACCCGGACATCTCCATATATCAATCCGATTACAATTTTGATGAGTTTAAAAAGGGTACAAGAGTTATGGTCATGTATTACCCCCTCTCACAGCAGTTATTATTTTAATTTTTACGGTGTGGGGAAAAAATAAAATAACGTCAGTCTGTTAAGTGGCTTTATGAATCCACATTTTGCAGATGCATATATAAGATGCATATATAATTATATGTGAACAGGAATTGCGTAATTGAAATTAGGATGCGGTGGAAATTGATTATTTTACAGAACTTGACGAAGACTTGTCAAAGTACATTGAAGAATCCATACTTATAACAGAAAGCGGGGAATATAGTGAGTAAAAAGAATAAAATAGTGCTAATAGTACTTGTCATACTCAGTATGATTTTTGTTTTCCCTTGTGTTATTAGAGCACAGTGGATAAAGGGTATAGCAGTGAGCGAACAGGGGCAGGTTGCTGTGGTAACGTGTACGCCGCTTATAGGGACATTTTCACCATTTGTAGGCACATACATAAATATATACTCGCAAACAAACAGTTTGGAGCGAGCTGTACAAATTAGCCTTGAGGGTGAAGAACAATCAGCAGCTACGGAGAATGACATGATATGCATATATTATCATGGCTATAAATGCTATTATTCTTTTGACGGAACATATTTATATTTATATCATTTGCAGCAAGATGATACCGACATTCCGTCCGGCACAGGTGAATACAAAAATGGGGATACAATATACGAATATTCAATTAACTCGATTGGGTGGGAGACGGTAAAAAAGCATACCTCCAATGGAAAAAGTAAACTATTGCATGGCGGAATTGGGTTGTATTTTGCAAAAGTGCAATATGGAATATTTATTTGTTTAACAGTAGACTTTGTAGCATTTCTTTGTATTTGTTACCCATTCGGATATAAATTGAATGTTCTGTTTGAGGATATAAAAAAATACCTGAAATTATAAAGTCGGCAGTCGGTTAATATAAGACAGATTCACAGATTGAAGAAAATTAAGGCAACACCGCACAACCCGCTAAAAAATCAGTGAAAAAACCTCGCCGTAAAATACAGCCCCGGAAGAGCGCCGCAGCCCCTATTTTTTTCAATTAAGGCACAACTAATCAAGCTATCGGAGATTTCCCATAGCTAATACAAGTTCGCCAAGGCAAACATAATATTGAGTTTTGCGGTCTGTTTTCGGAGTCCCTTATATCTTGTTTTTCTGTATCCGAACAGCCGTTTTTCAACTGTAAAAACGTGTTCAACCTTCGCTTTTACTGACGATTTTTATGCTCTGCTTTCTTTGCTGCGTACTGCCCGCTTTTTGATAATCTATTTATTTATTTAACTTGGCTTGCGGTTAATTTTATATTTGATTTTTTTACCCTTTTTCACTTGGTGAGCATCACTGTCGCGCTTTTTCTCCTTATTTTTTGTTGATGAGGGGGGCGGCGATTATCGTGGAATCAACAATGGTTCCTCGTTTTAAAATCAGGTGCTTGTCATTGAGAATATTTATTACTTGTTGAAATAATTTTTCCTGAATGTCGTTTTTTATGAGTAAATTTCTGAATCTGCCGATGTATCCCCATCAGGAATCTGATTGGGCGAATCTACACCGCAAAATTCGGAAAACGCACGGCTGTCAATGATCTCATTCATGACTTTCATATCCGATAAATCATAGAGATTTTGCAGCACAAAAATTCTCAGCATAAGTTCGAGTTCATAAGGCTTGTTTCCATGCTCTCCTTTGTAATAGCACGGTTTGATTATCCCTATCCACTCGCTCCATGGTATGAGTTTTTCTATTCTTTCAAGAAATTCTTTTTTACTTGTTTTTGCTTTCGCAAGCTCATCGCTTATCAGCGAAAATGTAAGTTGTTTATCCATATTTATATTATACCACTTTTTACCTATTGGCTATACTTTGTGCGGGGTTGCCTTAGATTATTTAATAGGTTATTTAATGGACAATTATAAAATAACTTATGTTGGAGGACATCGCGATTTTTATGTTGATAATCCAACTGTATGCCCGGGGGAAACTATGTATAATATCCTAAAAGAAAGGAGTTACTACAATGTTGAAAATAGTTAGAAAATATATTTTTAAAGCTTTAATTGTATTGATCATAGTTCTAATATTATTATTATTAGGTTTGAATATTTTTTAATAAGGTGGAGAATTAAGCCGGATGAGGGTGTTAGTTCAATAAACTTGTTTTTTACATTAGGTGATAGCTATTATGAGGTGTTGATTACAGAGCATGAGGACATTTATAATATTAGAAGCTTAATTTTTAATATGGAGAATAAAATTACTATATTCAATATTGTTGGTGTTAATGAAATTGAAAAGTTTCAAAGTGATCCGCAAGCAGCATTGACTTTTAACTTTGAAGATGAATCACAAACTATTTATATACAAAAAAATTCAGTTGTAATATTCGATTATTGCATAGATTCAAATTATGATGATATGTACTTTTTGCGACTTAAAAACATTGATACAGACGAGCTGCTTGACGCTCTATATTCATACATAGATAATGTGACGTAATATAGGAGTTTTCGGAGGTATTGCAATGATAAAAAATGTATACGGACAATTTCGATATATATAAAAAGAATAAGCTATGGTTATTTCTTATATCGAATACTGAATGTTGTAATTATAGGTTTAGTTGGACTTATGAATATATCAAGCTTGTATGTAACTTCATCGGAGGACAATGTAACTCCCTATTGCAATTTTGAATGGCCCGCACCAAACCTAAACAAGGTTATTACATACGAAACCCTTGCATGGTGTCACAAATGCCTTATAAGCGAGGATGAGTTTTACAGCGCTATTGACAGTAACTACGAAACGATTGAACATAAAATTATTATTTCGTTTTTGTTACTCCCGTGGACAATACCTATAGACTTGGATCATCCGGATAATTTTGAATACAGACATCAATACAATAGTCACTATGATATTGATACATGGGGCGGACACAACGTTTTTTCCGACAAATACGAGCAGATTTTTTTCTACTACGGCGATTGGATTTTGTTGCTCATGATATGGCCAATATATGTTGCAGTGAATTTGATTTATGATTTGGTCATGGTAATTAAAAATTTGCAGAAAAAATATAAGAGCCGTAAATCATAAATAATGGGGTATGCTTTACCATGCGGAAGTTGACGCTTAAATTGATAATTATTTTAATATTATTCATAGCGGCTTTTACTGTATTTGTAATATGCTATGATAATTGGTATGAAAAAAAGTATTTTTCATATTTTCCTTATCCTGTAACGGATGAAGAATATCTGATGGTAAACGATTTAGACGAATTGCCTCGTGATACATTGGAATATGAAATAGTATGCCGCTATTTAGAGGACTTTTCTGTCATGCTTATCAACGAAAGCTATTACTGTAACGGAACTTTAAATGAAAGGCTTTGTCGTTACATTACCGAGGAAAATTTTTCAAAGCTAAATGTTGCCGGCGGATATGAAACCGATCAGACTGTTTTTAAAGCCATACAAGTAAGCTGTACTAAAGTGAATTACAATAATGAAAAGGCTATTGTTGATATACATTGCTATTCAAGCTATCGAATTATTGACGATTATACCTATAACGGACATATCTCCGGCGGGGAGCATGAAATAAAAATTTATTACAGTAAAATCAACGATATTTGGACAGTTGAAAATGTGGTAGATCCGCCGTAATTACAGTACGGTTTGTAACAATTTATCGGAATCCGCAAAAGCGCCCATACGGTTTAACCCGTGTAGGCGCTCCTTAAGTATATGTACCAATATCAATATCTTCAAGCTAAAGCTGCTTATGTTTATTTTTGCCTTTCATTCTTTCTCCTGCCGTAAGGGTGTCTGTCCAGTATTTCATCGATATTATCCTTAACCTCCTGCGTAACGGGTATCTTTACTGCCTTTATGGGATCACGGGGCGGTCTTGCCGTGCCGTTGACCTCTTCCTCCCTTGCACGGGCTATCAGCTTAAACGCCGCCTCGTTAAAGCGTTCCTGCCGCCTTTTTCTTTCCTCGGGGGTAATCTCGTCTGTGGGGCGGCGCCATCCCGCCCTGCCTATGTATTTCCCTGTTTTTTCATCGTAAACGTCTATCATACCGTATTCCATATAATCAGCTCCCTTCACCTAAGCATATGCGGTAACAGCTTGTTTTGTTGCTATCGCTTCCGCTCACGTTCGGGCTTTTTTCAAAAAATGATATCATCAGCTGCTGAATGTTTGCACGGGACTGAGCTGCAGAATGGTAAACAAAAAGCCCCTCAAAATTCGTTGAGGGGCTGCTTTTGCGTAATATTACAGATTAATCGACATTTTCGGCAGTAAGGCAGGAAAGCACCTCGGCTGCGTGTTCCTGTTCGCCCTTTTTGCCTGTGAAAAGACTGACTAAGGGACAGATTATAAGCGATGTAAGCATGGTAAACGCACCGCAATTAAGGGGTGACATTATATTAAGCTTCCAACCCAGCGCAGTCACAGCTGCATTAAGCTCGGGGAACCATCCCAGTGAGAAGCAAACCGTATGGATAACGGTAACTCCCACTCCCCATGCAAAGGTGACGCCAACGGCTGTTTTGGTAATTTTCTTCGAGAAAAGTCCCCACATGAACGGGGCGAGGAAAGCGCCCGCCAATGCGCCCCATGGAATCGACATAAGCGTAGTTATGTAGGTGTTTTTATTAAGGGCAAGGAGTACGGAGAACAGCAGAAATGCGGCAATGAGTATGCGTATGCATAGAACCTGTTTCTTTTCATCCATTCCCTTTTTCATAAAGGGCTTTATAAGGTCAAGGGTCATGGTGGAGCTTGATGTGAGAACCAACGAGGAAAGCGTTGACATAGATGCGGAAAGCACCAGCACTATCAGCACACCGAACAGTATTTCGGGAAGCGCCTGTGTCAGCACAGAGGGGATAATCGCATCGTATTCGGGCTTGCCGTTGATAACGGAAATAAGCGTTTTTCCCGTTTCCGTTTCATCTGTGGTTGCATAAAGGCGACCGAATCCGCCGAGGAAATATGATCCGCCCGGCACAACAAGGGCAAAGAGCGTGGAGATAACGGTGCCTCTTTTTATCGCAGTGTCGTCCTTGATAGCATAGAATTTCTGAACCATTTGTGGAAGTCCCCATGTTCCGAGAGATGTAAGTATTACAACACCTATGAGGTTTATGGGGTCGGGACCGAAAATCGAATTGTAGGAATTGAGATTTCCGTTTGAATCGGGTATTTCACCCAAAGCTGCCATTGCTGCGGAAAGCCCGCCCTTGTTGGCAACAACGCAAGCCACAACCGCAACTATACCGATAAGCATTATAATACCCTGTATGAAGTCGTTAAGCGCGGTAGCCTTATATCCGCCGAGGATAACGTAAAATGCCGTAAAGACAGCCATTGCAACTATACATATGCTGTACGGAATATTCAGCGCAGACTCAAAGAGCCTTGACAATCCGTTATATACCGAGGCGGTATATGGAATGAGGAAAATAAAGATAATAATTGCCGAGGAAATTTTAAGCGCCTTGGAGCTGTATCGCTTTTCAAAATATTCCGACATAGTGGATACGTTAAGGCTTTTCGTGACAATTCTTGTCCTCTTTCCAAGCACAAGCCATGCAAGGAGCGAGCCGATAATTGCATTGCCTATACCGATCCATGTGGCGGATGCGCCGTAAGACCAGCCGAACTGTCCCGCATAGCCGATAAACACGACCGCCGAGAAGTAGGACGTACCGTAGGCGAATGCGGTGAACCAACCGCCCTCACTCCTTCCTCCAAGAACAAAGTCATTTACATTGGAGGACATTTTTTGCTGTATATACCTATAACGATTATAACTGCAAGGTATATAACCAGTGTAACCCATAAAACCATATATCATTTCCAACTTTCTTACATATTGTAAACCTCAACGGCGGGGAGAAGCTCCATGCCGTTTTCGACAAGCACCTTTTCCAGCAGGTCGTTATCGGCTGTTTTTATTACAAGAGCAGCGTTTTCGCCGGAATTAAGGGCGTACATATACTTTATGTCAAGACCGTTTTCGCTGATGACAGCTGTCATTTTATTGAGCGAACCGAAGTGGTGCTGAATCTTCACGGCGCAGACGTCTGTCAGAATAGGCGAAAAGCCCTCCTGTGACAGCTTTTCCTGAGCAAGTGCGGGCTGTGAAACTATCATTCTCAGCATACCGTACTCGCTGGTGTCGGAAAGGCTCATGCAGATTATGTTAATGTTATACCTAGTAAGTATCTCGGTTATGTCCTCAAGTCTGCCGGGACGGTTTTCTATAAGAACTGTAAGCTGTTTCATCTCTTTATCCCCTTTCCTTATTCACCCTGCTTACGCAGATCGGTAACTCTCTTTGCCTTACCCTCAAAGCGCCGAAGAGTATTGGGCGATTCAATCTGGACTATGGCATCAAGACCAAGCATGAGCCGTAAACCGTTTTTAAGCTTTGTTTTTATAGCGTCAATCTGTGAATAATCATCGGTCATCATACCGGGAGCAAGCTCTACCCTTACGGTGAGAATATCGCTGTGATTTTTCTTGTCAATGATAATTTCGTAGTGAGGACCTATTTCGGGAGTGCTGAGCAGTACTTCCTCAATTTGGCTGGGGAATACATTTACTCCCCTTATTTTCAGCATATCGTCTGTACGTCCGCTAAGGTTAGCCATACGTGCGGTTGTTCTGCCGCAGGTGCAGGGAGAGTATGTAATGCTTGTAATATCTCTTGTACGATAGCGGATAAGGGGAAGCGCCTCCTTGGAAAGGCAGGTGACAACAAGCTCGCCTGTTTCACCCTCCGGCAGTATCTCCCCTGTTTTCGGGTCGATTATCTCGCAGATAAAGTGATCCTCGTTTATGTGCAGTCCGTGAAGATGAGTACATTCACCCGAAACACCGGGACCTATCAGCTCGGACATACCGTAGTTATGGGTAATGGTGACATGACTGCCGAAAATGCGTTTCATTTCCTCGCGCATTGGGTCGGACAGGGGTTCACTTCCCACAAGCATTTTTTTCAGTGAAAGGTCTGTTTTGGGATTAAGTCCCATTTCAGCGGCAACCTCACCCAAACGACAGGCATATGAAGGTGTTGCGATAAGGAGCGTTGAGCCGTAGTCGCGCATATACATAATCTGCTTTTGGGAATTGCCCGTAGAGGACGGAATTACACAAGCGCCTATATTCTCCAGTCCGTAATGCAGACCCAGCGCACCTGTAAACATACCATAGCCGAAGCATATCTGGCAGATATCCTCCGGGACAGCGCCGCCCATTACCGCCAATCGTGAAACGCACTCCGACCACAGCTTCAAGTCATTTGCGGTATATCCTACCACGGTGGGCTTACCTGTCGTACCCGATGATGCATGGATTCTCGCAAGCTCGGACTTTGGAACGGCAAACAGACCAAAGGGGTAATTATCCCTCATATCCTGCTTGGTAACAAAGGGAAGCAGCTTTAAATCATCCAATGAACGAATATCCTCGGGTTTCAGACCGATAGCGTCCATTTTGTCACGGTAAGGCTTAACCTTTTCGTAAACACGCTTGACAACAGCCTTAAGCCTTTCCGTCTGAATCTCACGGATTTTCTCCCGCGGGTAGGTTTCCTCCTCCGCCCAAATGAAATTTCCATCCTTTGTTTTTATCATCAATAATCAGCTCCAATAAAAATATGCAGTCATTTTAGACTAATGCAAACAACTATAGGTAATTATATCACATTCTTCAAGCAAAGTCAACATATTTTGAGGTTTAATTACAAGTAAAATTGTGTAACATACAAAAATCCCCCTGCAAATAAATACAGGGGGGGATTTCAGACCGACAAAGGGGTTGTTTTTACGTCACCATATACCGGTGCTCTTGGAACACGTTTGTATAAACCTTGCTGTGATCGGGTGTAGCTCCGCACAGGGTAAAAAGATTACTGACGGTTGTGAATTTATACCCGCGCTTTATAAGCTCCGGTATCAGCAGGTCAAGAGCCTCAACGGTTTTTACGTTATCCTCCGCATCGTGCATAAGTATAATTCCGCCGTGACAAATCTGCGAAAGTATCATTTCCGTCCGCTCACGAGCAGAAACGCTTTCCTCCCAGTCGCGGCAGCCATAGCCGGCAATAAACGTCATTTTCACCGTGTCAATCATAAGCTGATTTACGGCAATATAGGGCGGTCGGAACATTGTGGGCTTCTCCCCTGTTATACTCTCCGCGCGCGCAGAGGTAAAGGCTATTTCCTCGGCGATTTGTTCGGCGGTCAGCATGGTCATATTGCTGTGGGTTTTGGAGTGATTGGCAATCTCGCAGCCAAAATCATATGCCTTTTTAACAGCAGGCTCAAGAGCCGCGGTTATATTATCCCCCACAAGGAAAAACGTAGCGACTACACCGTATTTTTGCAGCTTTTCGATAACCGATTCGGTCACATTACTCGGTCCGTCGTCAAAGCTAAGGGCTATGTATTTATCATTATTTTCCATAATAAGCAGCTCCTTTTTTCATAACCTTTTCCTTATGATAGCACATTTTTTCGGAAAAGACAATACAAAATTGTCAATTTCCATTTTTTGATATGTGAAATTATCACAAATTTGAAAATCAAATTTTTTCATCTTTTGTGAGATAGCTTGATAATTACTATTGAAATACAGATAAATTTGTGCTATAATGATTTCATCGGGGGTATAAGGTTGTATATATTTCCCTTTTCGACTTAGGAGTGATGTTGGTTTGAACAAAAAGCGTCCGTTGGTTGGCATGATGATTGTGGAGGCAAACAGAAGTTTTTTCAACACTGTAATGAAATACCTTCAGAATGCTCTTTTCGCCGCAAACGTTGATGTTGCGGTTTTTTCACCGCCCTTCGTTTATCAGATGAATGAAAGACATGTGGAGGCTGAGGGAAGCATCTTTGAGATAATGAACCTTGACCTCCTTGATGGGCTTATTATATATACAGATACACTTGATTCTGTCGGCGGTGCAAAGGCTGCGACCGACAGAATACAAAAGGAATTTAAAAAGCCTGTAATATGTGTTGAAATTCCCTTGGGTGATTACCCCTATGAGCCTTTTATAGACACAGGCGGAGTTTTCAAGATTGTAGAACACCTTATCAAGCATCACAATGTAAAGACAATCGATTATGTGGGCGGCACTGTTGAGTCCAGCGTCTACTTTGATAAAATGCGCAATGATTTCATTGGCGCTATGAAGGATTTGGGATATGACATTCCCGAAAGCAGGATACATAACAGCCATAACTGGATTGATGACGGCGATGATGTTGTCCGTGAAATTCTCTCCAATCCCGACGGTATGCCCGAAGCTATCGTTTGTATCAGCGATGTTGTTGCCTGCTCTGTTATAAGCTCCCTTAACAAAAGCGGAATTTCCGTTCCCGAGGATGTTATAGTCTGCGGCTATGGACAAAACGAGCCTTATGCCGATATGATTTCCGATATAACCTCTGTTGTGCGTGACCCTAAGAACATGGCGGAAAATGTTGTCAGACGGCTGCTGGCCATGATGAATATTGCCCATGACGACATAGTGGTAAGCAGCGATTGCTGCACGCTTAGCATAGGCAGCAGCTGCGGCTGCGATATTTCCCACTTCTCCAAGCACGTTGGACTGATGATGGAAAACTCCTTTAAGCCCTATACGGACAACTTCAGCTCCCAGTATAATTTCATGACGGAAAATCTTATGGGTGCCGCCGATTATGAGAGTTTCCTTTGGGTGCTTGACTGGTATGTGAGATATTTGGGAAATGTGGAGGGATTTTGGCTCTGCTTTAATTCCAATGTTCTCCATGAAAATGTTCTTAACACCAAATTTGCCGATAAAATGGAGCTTCCCTACTGTAAAAACGGTAAGCATGGTTCGGTGGATTTAAACCGATGCTTTGACAAGGAAATCATGCTTCCTGCCATTTTTGAGGACAGGGATCGCCCTGCCGCATTTATTTTCTCCTCGCTCCATTTTATGGAGTATAATTATGGCTACGTGGTTCTTTCCTATGGCGACAGCGGCGATATGTACAATTCCCATTACTCCATGTGGCTGCGCCGGCTTGCAATTGCGCTGCGGGTTTACCGCAAGCGCTCCGTTTACGAGGACACGGTAAAGGATTTCCAAATTCGCGATTCACTGACAGGACTTTTGAATATGCGGGGATATACCCGTATTATAATAGAACGCTGCGGCGGCTTTGACAACCCCAACAGAATATTGAGAATAGTTTCCGTGGATGTGGAAAATCTGGGGAATATTAACGATGCGTTCGGCTATGCAGAGGGTGACAAGCTGCTTATCAACTTAGCTATACAGATGATAAGCTGTGTGAACGATGATGAGCTTTGCGTTCGTGTAAGCGGCGATGAGTTCTTCTTTGCCAGCATAGTTGATGCCAATGCCCCCGAGGATGATCTTACCTCACGATTTTTGGAAAGACTTGAGGCTTTCAACTCCTACAGCGGCAGAACATATGGCATAAACGTTCATATTGCGACCATGTCAGCGCCTCTTACCTCCGAGGAAATTGTCGAAAAGCTACCCTATGAGGCTGCTTATCAAAGAAATCTCAGCAAGGACGTTTCCAATGGCAGCGCTGAAAAGAACAGTGTGTCTTCATCTTACGAAAGCTTTGACCCTGGGGAAAGAGAAAAGGTTGTCAGAATACTGAACGAAAACCTTTTCACCTACCAGTATCAGCCTATTGTCAATGCCAAAAGCGGCGAGATTTTCGCCTATGAGGCTCTTATGCGCTCCAATATCGGCGACGAGAAAATTCCCCCTGTGGCTATTCTCAAGCACGCCGAGGCTCTTGACAGACTTTATGATGTAGAAAAATACACCATGTTCAATCTGTTTGAGATTCTTGAAAAGAACCAACATTTGTTTGAAAAGAAAAGGCTGTTTATAAACAGTATTCCTGCCCATATCCTTTCGGATCCCGATTTTGAGCTGCTCCGCAGCAAATATCACAGGATAATGGACAGATCTGTTATCGAATTTACCGAACAGACAGAGGCAAGCGAAAAGCAGCTTGACAGCTTCCGCAAGAGAAGTGAACGCACAGGCTTTAAGCTGGCTGTTGACGATTACGGTACGGGATATTCAAATATCAGCAACCTGCTGAATTTCAGTCCCGACTGCGTAAAGATAGACCGCTGTCTTATCACCAACATTAACGATGACAGGAGAAAGCAGCATTTCGTTAAGAATATTATCGACTATGCCCATGACAACGGCTTTATGGCTCTTGCCGAGGGTGTGGAAACCTATACGGAGCTGCAAACCTCTATTTCACTGGGAATTGACCTGATACAGGGGTATTACACCGGAAAGCCCTCCGATGAATTTGTTCCGTCCATAGACGACGGCATAAAGGAGGAAATAATCCACCTTAAACTCCAAGCGGAAAGCGCAAAGGTGAGAAAAACCTTTGTTACCGGAAAGGAAACCAAGCTTGCCGTAATGCCGCTGGAGCTTGACGGCTATAACGACGTTCTGGTAACAGGTGAAGATGTCACAATCGTTGGTAATGCGGCTGTTTCGGGTAATATGACCATCCGCATTAAAAGCGGGCTTAAGTGTCACCTTACCTTGGTGGGGATAAACCTCAATAACGATGTGGGTGCAGACTGCATTATGGTTGGTAAGGGCGCGGAGCTTACACTGGAAATTCAGAACAATGTAACGATTATCGGCAGTATAAATGTTCCCGAAAGGTCGTCTATTGACATAATAGGCGATGGAACGCTGAGCATTTCCTCCACCGCAAACCAAAGCTACGGAATTGGCTGCGACATCAAACATTCCTTCGGAAATATCGCTATTCACCTGAAAACTCTTTCCATAAAGCTGGACAGCTATCAGAATGTAGCCATAGGCGGCGGTTACAACAATTCCCGCTCCGAAATCAATATTGATGGTACAGCACTGAAAATCGAGCAGACAGGTAAATTTAATCTTGGTATCGGCTGCTTCTACTCTAAGCCTATTCTTAGGATAAATAATTCGGATATTACCATAAACGAGAGAGTGGCCAACTGCATCGGCATAGGAAGCTATGACGAAAGTATCGAGCTGTATATCGAAAACACTCGGTTCACCGCCGATTGTGCAGGCGACAAGATATGTGCAATAGGCTCCTACTGCACAAAGGGAAGCAATGTTTCGCTGAAATTTGCCGATATAAAGCTTACCCTCAACGGAAAGTGGCTTATGGGTATCGGTTCAGAGGAGGGCTCCTTCGATATCATTGCTTACGACAGTAATATCGTTGCCAACTACGAGGGCTCAAATGCTACTGCAATGGGCAGCTTCAACGACAGATGCGCAATTGCCCTCTACCGATGCAAGGGTAACATCAGCGTAAAGTCGGATAACGGAAGAATTTGGGGTGTACCAAGCGGAACTCCGCTTCTGTACGACTGTGAAATAGGAACAATGCTTCAATAAAAATTATGGTCACCGCAAAAAATCTGCGGTGACCTTTTTTAGTTATTTACAAACCTTGATATGTCGGGAAGCTCTATCCTTTCGGATTCAAGCCGCCTTGCCTTATATTTTTTCCGTGTCTTTTGCGCCTTGATAACCTTTTGCCGTGAAAATTCCTCACGCTCTTTTTCCTCAAGGCTGTTTTCGATAAACTTTACGGTTTCCTCGTAACGGGGAATAACTATGTTTTTCAATGCGTTTGCCCTTGTCTGGGTTTTCTTTATGGCATTGGCAAGTCTGAAAACGGAGTTATCCACCTCCGCAAGCATTGTAGTCATCTGCTTTACCTTTTCAAAGGAAATATATGCCACATCAACGTTGCCGTCCGTATTTTCAAAGCCGTAAAAGACCTTGTTGTCAAATTCACCGATAGTCACCTTGGGCAGCTCGCAGCCCATGACACTCCTATAGCATACATTCACGCTGTTGTCAACGGGTGTAGCCTCCGCCACACGGCTGATAAGTCCCATGGTTATATTGGCACGCTGCAATGCGCTGTATGCATCCTTGTAGGTTTCCGATATTGAACTACGCAAAGCCTTAGCCGCATCAACCATCATCATAAGCTCCCGTATGAGAACATTCCGCTTGCGGTCAAGCAGCTCGTATCCGACCTTTGCAAGAGAAAGGGACTTCTTAACATTTATAAGATTACCCTTGGTTGGAAATACATCAGCCATAAACGCCCTCCATTACTCAAACTGCTCCGCAAGAGACGGGTCATACTTGACATCCAGCAGCTTATCGTCAACTCTGTCAAGTGCAGAACGAGGCAGTATCGACAGCAGCGCCCAGCCCAAGTCAAGTGTTTCATCTATGGAACGGTTTTCATCAAAGCGCTGATTGATAAAATGCTTTTTAAACATCTTACCGAATTTCAAATACGACTTATCCAGTGCTGACAATTCGTCCTCACCGATTACGGACGCAAGAGAACGCGCCTCCTGAACCTTGGCGTATGCCGCAAAAAGCTGGTTTGCGCAATCGGAATGATCCGCTCTTGTATAGCCCTCACCTATGCCGCCCTTCATAAGTCTTGAAAGGGAGGGAAGCACGGAAATAGGAGGATAAATGCCTGTCTGGTCAAGACTTCTGTCAAGCACTATCTGTCCCTCGGTAATATATCCCGTAAGGTCGGGAAGGGGGTGCGTTATATCATCATTTGGCATGGTAAGAATAGGTATCTGCGTTACAGAGCCTGTAGATCCCTCAATAATACCCGCCCTTTCATACATAGATGCAAGGTCGGAATACAGATATCCCGGATAACCCTTTCTCGCAGGTATTTCGCCCTTTGATGAAGAAAATTCACGGAGTGCCTCCGCGTAGGATGTCATATCGGTAAGTATAACCAATATGTGCATATTCTTTTCAAACGCCAAATACTCGGCGGCGGTAAGGGCGCACTTAGGGGTAAGTATTCTCTCGATTATAGGGTCGTTTGAGAGGTTTAGGAACATTACAACACGCTGTAAAACTCCGCTTTCCTCAAAGCTTTTGCGGAAGTAGTCCGCAACATCGTTTTTAACGCCCATCGCCGCAAAAACCACGGCGAAATTCTCCCCTGCCTCATCGGCAATCTTAGCCTGACGTACAATCTGCACCGCCAGCTTATTGTGGGACATACCCGAACCCGAGAATATGGGCAGCTTCTGACCTCTGATAAGAGTTGCAAGTGCATCTATTGAAGAAATACCCGTATTGATATAGTTTCTGGGGTACGACCTGGAAACAGGGTTCAGAGCCTTACCGTTTACATCGCCGTACTTTTCCGCATAGATCTCGCCCAGTCCGTCAATAGGACGTCCCGAGCCGTTGAAAATACGGCCCAAAAGCTCCTCGGAGAGGGGTATTTCCATTGATTTTCCCGTGAACTGAGTTCTCGTATTGGTAAGGGACAGGTTTCGAGTTCCCTCAAACACCTGCAAAACCACACGAGTGCTGTCAACCTGAACAACTCTTCCCGTTCTTACCGATCCGTCCTCAAGGCGAATTTGGGCAACCTCATCATAGGCGACACCGCTTACATTGTCGAGAACCACAAGCGAACCGTTAATTTCCTTTAGCCCTATATATTGCAGGCTCATTACAGTGCCTCCTCTGCTGAGTTTTGTTTTACGAGATTTTTAATTGTCTGGTCTATCTCCACATTAAGCTCACGGAATTTTTCCGGCTTATCATTGGGAATATCGTACTTCATCTTTACAAGCCTGTCAAAAATTCCCGATGCGAAAAGCATACTGAAGGGCAATCCGTCCTTCACAATAGCATTCTTTGCATTGGTATAAGCATCGATAATTTCGCGCATCATCAAAAACTGCTTTTCAAGAGGGACATATGTATCATCCTTATGATAAGCGTTCTGCTGCAAAAATCCGACTCTTATTACACGGGCAATCTCGATAACAAGCTTTTGATCGTCCGGCAGAACGTCCGAACCGATAAGCTTAACTATTTCCATCAGCTTATTTTCCTCTATTAAAAGTGATGAAAGCTGCTGACGATAGTTTAAAAAGTCCTTGTCAACGTTTTTATAAAAATACTCGGAAAGATCCTCGGTATATTCGGAATAGCTGTCATTCCAGTTTATAGCGGGATAATGACGGGCATAGGCAAGGGATTTATCCAGTGCCCAGAAGCATCTTACAAAACGCTTGGTGTTCTGAGTTACAGGCTCGGAAAAGTCCGAACCCTGAGGTGAAACCGCATCTATTACGGTAATGCTTCCATCACTGCCGTTAAGGCTGCGGACATATCCCGCACGCTCGTAAAATTCCGCAAGACGCGAGGGAAGATATGCGGGAAATCCCTCCTCGGCAGGCATTTCCTCAAGACGTCCGCTTATTTCACGGAGTGCCTCCGCCCAACGGGAGGTTGAATCCGCCATTATTGCAATATGGTAGCCCATATCACGGTAGTATTCAGCCAAGGTAATTCCCGTATATATAGATGCCTCTCTTGCCGCAACGGGCATATTCGAGGTGTTGGCAATAAGGACGGTTCTGTCTGTCAAAGGTCGGTTGGTTTTAGGGTCAATAAGCTCCGAAAATTCCTCAAGGACTTGAGTCATCTCGTTGCCTCTCTCACCGCAGCCTATATATACTATTATATCCGCATCGCACCACTTTGCAAGCTGATGCTGCGTCATGGTCTTACCTGTACCGAATCCTCCCGGAATAGCGGCTGTACCGCCCTTTGCTATGGGGAGAATAGTATCGATTATTCTTTGACCTGTTATAAGCGGTCTGTTGATGGGCAGTCTTTCATCAAAGGGACGAGGCTGCTTTATGGGCCATTTTTGGGAAAGAGTAAGCTCCTTTACCGTACCGTCGGCGGATTTGATTTTGCAGACCACATCATCCACATGATAGCTGCCATTTTCGGCGACAAATACCACTTCTCCGGAAAATGTCGGCGGAACCATGCAGCGATGCTCGATAATCGGCGTTTCGGGAATAACCGCATAAATGCTCCCCCCCGAAAGCTCATCACCCATTGAAACGGTCATGGTAACATCCCACAGCTTTTCCCTGTCAAGAGCGGGTACATTCGCACCCTTGCCGATAAAAGCACCGCAAATTTTAAATTGACCCCAAAAAG
>MSHL01000025.1 GCA_001941135.1 Ruminococcus sp. Zagget11 | reverse complement strand
CCGATGTAACAGCTTCATCCGACAGTGCTTACACCAAGACCATGACCATTGACGCTACGGGCAGCTATTGGGATCAGGTTTCACTCACCCTTGGGGAGCTTCTCGGAAGCATTGATCCCTCAACCGTTAAGTCTATAACAATTTCCGCCAGCGATGATTTCTGCATAGGCTACAATAACGCTGACGGCTGGGTTCAGACCGACGACGATGATGAATTTGAGCTGACCGACATCAGCTTTGAGGACGGCGTTTACTATCTTGCATTTGTGGGACGTATCGAGTCGGGTACAACCACAATTACATGGACTATTAATACTTGATTTGTATACAATTCATTAGCGATAAATCCTTCGCCGAAAAACTCGGCGGGGGATTTTGCTTTATTAGCTTTGTAAAACAGGGCGCTTGACAGGTAGCTTTGAACTTGTGCATTTTATATATTTCACAATATTGTCTAAATTTATTTTTTCTTTGTTTATACAGCAAGGACAAATAAAAGATATAATCTTAGGTAATAGACTAATACCAATGGGGCGCGATGTCCCTTAATTGAATTTCTGTTTGTGACACTGCATAGCAGGACGGAGTGATTATATGAAAATTGAGAAAATATCCGCGGCAGGCTCTCCCAAATCCTACATGATTTATCATGAAAATACGGAGGCACTGCACATAAACACCCTCGAGGATCACGCATGGTTCGTACCCTTTGCAAAGGGAGAAAATCCCTTTGATACAAAGGAAAAATCAAGCTGTGTGGAAATGCTGAACGGTGACTGGGATTTTAAGTATTACAACAGCATTATCGATATGGAGGATAGCTTCACCGAAGCTTCGTTTGAGGATAAAATTCCCGTTCCCTCAAACTGGCAGCTGCACGGTTATGATATACCGCAATATACCAATGTTAAGTACCCCATTCCCTATGATCCGCCCTATGTTCCCGATGATATTCCCGTGGGAGTTTACCGCAGGGTTTACTCATACAAGGGTGATAGTTTCAGGAAAATCCTTACCTTTGAGGGGGTTGACAGCTGCCTGTATCTTTATGTAAACGGCAGCTTTGTGGGATATACGCAGGTTTCCCATGCATTTTCGGAGTTTGATATCACCGATTATCTCACCGAGGGAAATAATACGATAATCTGCGCTGTTTTGAAGTGGTGTGACGGCACTTATCTGGAGGATCAGGATAAAATCAGGCTTTCGGGCATTTTCCGTGATGTCTATGTAGTATCCCGTCCCAAAAGCCGCATAGAGGATTACCGTATTACCGCAGATATGGACGGGAATTTCGCTATCTGTGTCAAGGGTTCAGCGGCACACATTGCTCTTATGGATAATGAGGGTAATACTATCTTCACCGGCGAGGCTTCTCCCAATGAAAAATTCGCAATTACCGTTCCCAATGTAAAACAGTGGTCGCCGGAAATACCTGTCCTTTATAATCTTACTATTGAAACCGATGATGAAATAATCGGCGAAAAAGTGGGATTCAGAAGCGTTTCGGTACAGAACGGCGTTGTAATGTTTAACGGTAAGGCTATAAAGCTTCACGGCGTAAACTGCCATGACAGCTACCCCGACACAGGGTACTATGCCTCCGAGGCGCAGATGAGAAAAGACCTTGAGCTTATGAAGCGGCACAATATAAATGCGATTCGCACATCACATTATCCCAATGCGCCCTTATTTTATCGCCTTTGTGACGAGTACGGCTTTTATGTCATTGCGGAGGGAGATTTGGAGAGCCACGGCTGCGTTGAGGTCTACAATGATTTGCAGTGGAGCGGTGAAAATCAGTACTTGGGAATTTCGCTTATTGTAAAGGATAATCGGTTTAATAAGGCGATTATAGACCGCGGTAAAAAGCTTGTTTATCAGCATTACAATCACCCGTCGATTATTATGTGGTCGCTGGGAAATGAGAGCGGCTGGGGAAAAAATATGCTTGACGAGGCAAAGCTTATTAAGGCAAATGACAGCACACGTATTCTCCATTATGAAAGCACTCACTGCCTTGATAATACTCCCACGGATATACTTGACGTAGTGTCACAAATGTATCCGTCACCGCAGGGCGTAAGGGATTTTCTCAAGGACGAAAAGGAAAAACGTCCCCTTGTACTTTGCGAATACAGCCATGCAATGGGTAACAGCAACGGAGATCTGGAGGATTACCGTGCTGTGTTTGACTCGGAAGAGCGTCTTGCGGGAGGACTTATATGGGAGTGGTGCGATCATGCCGTAATACAGGGAAAAGCCGAAAACGGTGCTGTTAAATACGGTTACGGCGGTGACTTTGGCGAGCGTCATAACGACGGTAATTTCTGTATGGATGGCTTGGTTTATCCTGACAGAACGCCGCACACGGGACTTAAAGAGGCTAAACAGGTGTTCCGCCCTGTTCGGGTAAGCAAGGGCGAAAAAGCGGACGAATTTGTTTTCAAAAGTATGCTTCTGTTTGCACAGGCGGATATGCTGTATGATTGCAGATACGAAATTACCCAAATGGGAAAAATCGCTGCGGAGGGTGTCGTTGAATTTGAGCTTTTACCCCATTCAACCGCTGTTGTAACCGTTCCCGATGTGGGAAATGTAAGCGGTGACGGGGTTTATATACGGTTTATATTCACCGCAAAAACAGAAAACGGCTGCTTTGCAATGGGCGATGAGGTTTGCTTCGATCAGATTGTTATCCGTGAAAATTCAGCCGCATCAGCTTGTGAGGCCGTCGGAGAAAAGCCCGTTCTTACCGAAACTCCATTTGAGTTTACCGTGAAAGCGGGGGAAAGGGTTATAAGGATTAATCGGCGTTTAGGCGCTGTTTCCACCATAGAAACGGATGGTAAAAATCTGTTGAAAAAACCGATTCAGTGGAATTTTTTCCGCGCCCCCACCGATAACGATACCATGAGGTGGGACTGGTACAATGCGCATCTGAACGATTACACAGTCAAGGCATATGACACAAGTGCGGAAATTGAGGGAAAGACCGCTGTTATCAGGATTTCCCATTCCTTTGGCTGGAGTATGCATCAGCCGTTCTGTACTGCCGAAAGTGTAATTCGCATAGACGGCAGGGGAGATATACATATTTCCACAGACGGAGAAACAAGCAATAAGGTAGATATTCTTCCCCGCTTCGGATTAAGACTGTTCCTTGACAGAGAGTTCGATACCGCAAAATACTACGGATACGGGCCTGCCGAAAGCTATGCCGATAAGCACAATGCGTCATATATGGGCGAGTTTACACAAAGCATTTCGCATATGCACGAGGACTATATTCGACCACAGGAAAATTCGTCCCATTGGGGCTGCCTATTTTCGGAGGTAACGAACGGGGATAGGATAATCAGGTTTGAATCGGAATCCCCCTTTTCCTTTAGTGCTTCGGAATATACACAAGAGGAGCTTGCGGAAAAGCGGCATAATTACGAGCTTACAAAGAGCGGTTACAGCGTTATCTGTATTGACAGCGGCATGGCAGGTGTGGGAACTCACAGCTGCGGACCGGAGCTGGATGAAAAATACCGAATCCCGCTTCCCAATATACATCTTGATTTTGTTATACGGGTACGATAAGCGCCGATAAAATACGCAGCCCGCTTCCTCGAAGCTGTGCTGCGTTATTTTACGGATTTGTGACGTTCGCCCTATGCAGCTGAAATTTTTTCAGTTTGCACAAATTTTCCCTTGACAGAAAAGGATTATTGTGCTATAATACAATGTAATCGTATTCATATTATGACTATCAGTTACTATATTAGTGGAGGATGCTTTAAACATGAAAAACAAGTTAAGGGTATTTTCGATGCTGACAGCGATTGTTGTATCTGTTTCATGCCTGCTTTCCGGCTGTTCGGGTAGTGCTGAATCGGATTCTGTCGTCGATGACAGCAGCGAACAGTCTGCTCTTACCGAAACAGACGACAGTACATCTGATCTGTACATAAATGATGAGTGGACATACGGTCAGGTTGCAATAAACGGCGGCGGATTTGTTTCCGGTATTATCAGCACCAACGAGCCGGGACTTTTTTATGCGCGTACCGATGTTGGCGGTGCGTATCGTTGGGATAATGACAATCAGACATGGGTTTCCCTAAGCTACGACATAACAGATGAGGATAGGGGACTTTTGGGCATTGACGGTATCGCCGTTGACCCGAATGACGCATCAAGGGTTTATCTCTTGGCGGGTACAAACTATTTCAGTGGCGGAAAGACCTGTGTACTTGTTTCGGATAATTACGGAGAAACCTTTACTCATGTTGAGGTTACGGATCTTATCAAGGTTCACGGAAACGGAAACGGCAGAGGAAACGGTGAACGTATTGCCGTAGACCCCAATAATTCCGACATCATCTATTGCGGCGGCAGAACGGGCGGTATGATACGTTCAACCGATGGCGGTATGACTTGGGAAAGCGTTTCATCCTTCCCTGTAACATCTACCTCCAACGAGAACGGAATAAATATTATTCTCTTTGACGGCAGCAAGTCGGAGGATGGTAAAACTACACATATCTATGCGGGTGTTTCCACTACCGGCGACAATATCTATGTTTCTGACGATGCGGGCGAAACATGGTCGGTAATCGCAGGAATGGACGAGGCTGTTCAGTCGCTTATGCCCGAAAGAATGGATTTGGATTCACAGGGCAATCTCTATGTTTCACTGGCTGATGGGGAGGGCACTTCAAATGCAACGATCGGTACTCTCTATCGGTTCAATACATCGGACGGCACTTCCGAGGAGATCCCCGTCGGTTCATTCCCGGTAGGCGATATTGTTATCGATCCTAACGATGATAACAGAATGGTGCTTGTTTCAACCCAAATCTGGCAGCAGCAGCCCAACGGTGCTTACGGTGATATATTCTATCGTACCACAGACGGAGACAAAACATGGGAAAAGCTTGAGAATTACACCATGTCAACTAACGGAGTTGACTGGATAAGCGGTTACGCAATTCACTGGTGCAGCTGCCTTGCAATGGACAGCGGTGATTCTAACAGAATCCTTGTAAATTCGGGTAACGGTATTTTTGCCTGCGATAATATTTGGGACGAAACTCCCGAATTTTACTTTGAATCAAACGGAATTGAGGAAACAGTTCCTATGGATATTATATCCTATGAGGACTACCCTCTCGTATCCGCAATAGGTGACTATGACGGCTTTGTTCATGAGGATATCTACACATCTGCACAGCGTCACGGCGAGCAGATAGGCACTGTTACAAGTATCGCTATTGCCGCACAAAATCACGACATATGGGTTAAGGTCGGCGGCTACGATACAGGAATGAAGCTGCTTTATACCACAGACGGCGGCGAGAGCTGGACATATATTACAAATTCTCCCGAAGAGGGTCAGGTGCTTTATGAGGGCCATGTAGCGCTTACGGCGGACGGTTCAACGCTCCTTTGGAGCCCCGCAAATGCACGATATGTTTATGTGACCGAGGACTGGGGAGAAACATGGCAGAAGGCTGACGGAATTATGGGCGCAACAGCAATGTATATCGCAGCCGACTATAACAATCCCGATATTGTATACGCCAGCGGCGCAAGTGTATTCTATGTCAGCACGGACGGCGGAAAGTCCTTCAGCAGAAAGAACGATATGTGTACATTCTCCAGAGTTTGTGTAGATCCTTCGGCAGAGGGTACGGTTTATATGCCCGGCGGCGGCTACGGCTTGCTGAAAACCGAGGACTACGGTGAAAACGTTTCCCTTGTAAGCGGACTTAAATACTGCGAGGCTGTGGGACTTGGCAAACCCAAAAATGACGGTGATCCTTATGTTATCTATGTTTACGGCACACCTACCGACAGCGATGTAAAGGGAATTTATATGTCGGAGGACAACGGTGAAACATGGGTAAGGGTAAATGATGATCTGCATAATTTCGGCGGTACGGGCAACGGTGAGTTTATATCAGGCGATATGAATGTTTATGGCAGGTGCTATATGTCAACCGTTGGTCTTGGTATTGTTTACTGCGATAAGATTGAAAAGTAAGAGCATAGTCGTCACATCGGGCAGTGCCTGATGTGACGGTAATGTAATAAATTATTTAAGGAAATGGTGATGAGATGAAAATACTCAAAAGGCTTACGGCAGCTTTGGTTTCGGTTTCTCTTGCCGCATCGTCCGTGCTGTCCCTTAACGTATCTGCTGCGGCTGAAAAATACAGCGTAGCACGTAAAAGCTTTACCACGAACTCCGCAATAGAATTTGTGGAGGATATGGGTGTGGGCTGGAACCTCGGCAATGCTTTTGACGCATCAAACTGCACATGGCTTAGCGATGAAATGAAGTACGAATCCGCTTGGAACGGTGCAATGACTACCAAGGAGCTTATTTCCGCCGTTGTGGATAAGGGCTTTAATACTATAAGAATACCCGTGTCTTGGCACAATCATGTAGATGAGAATTACAAAATCAGCTCCCAGTGGATGGATCGTGTAAAAGAGGTCGTTGATTGGTGTATCGATGAGGGCGTGTATGTAATACTGAATGTTCATCATGATGTTGAAGAGGGATATTATTACCCCTCCGATGACGAATACGAAACCTCCGCAAAATACATGAAAACCGTTTGGACACAAATCGCAAAGGAATTTTCGTCCTATGGCGATAAGCTGATTTTTGAATCCATAAATGAGCCGCGTCCCGTTGGCACAAACAACGAATGGTGGTATCAGTCAAGCAATCCCGGCGAAACAGCACTGGAAGCCTTTGATAATATCAACAAGCTTAATCAGATATTTGTTGATACAGTAAGGGCGCAGGGCGGAAACAATAAAACCCGTTACCTTATGATTCAAGGCTATGCAGGATCTACCGAGGGACTTGTGGACGAATATTTCACAATGCCTGAGGGCACTGCAAGCAATAAGATTATAGTTTCATCACATATATATTCCGTTAAATCAAGCGAATATACCGCAAAGCTGGATAAGCTGTTTGATACATTTATTTCTAATGGAATACCCGTTGTTGTGGGTGAGATAGGCTCTACTCCCTCGGATTCGTCAAGAGCGGAGGCAGCGGGAAAAACTGTGGCTGAGGCGCGCGCAAGAGGAATTACCTGTATCTGGTGGGATAACAATTCGTTTACCTCGCAAAGTGACGGATATGGTCTTATCGACCGTGCTTCCTGCACATGGAAGTTGGAGGATATAGCCGATGCTCTTGTTGCAAATGCGAGTGCAAGCAAATCCTCAAGCTCCACATCCAAGAAAACAAGCACATCAACCTCAACTACCTCAACTACATCAAACTCATCTTCATCCGATTCAAAGTCAACCACCAAAACTTCAACTTCGACTTCAACCACATCAAGCTCAAGCGGTCTGAAAACACCTACTGTTAAGGCGACAGCAGGTGATAAGAGGGTAACTCTTTCATGGAACAGTGTTGATGATGCTGATTATTACAAGCTGTATATGTATAATGCCTCTACGGGCAAATATAAATATATCGGCAAGACCTCAAAGACGAAGTGTGCCGTTTCCGGGTTAACCAACGGAAAAACATACAAGTTCCTTGTAAAGGCTTGCTCCAATGATGGAGATATGTCATCATACGGAAAGGCATCCGGTAAACCCACTGCCGACTAATCAGCTAAGGTTTGGTATTTCCGAACAGTAAGAGCAAATAATAACCAATGGCACACCGATTTGAATTTGTTCGGTGTGCCATTAATGTTAAGGAACCGCTGATTAATGCGTCAGCAATCGTTTCCAACTCTCGAAAAGCCCTTACTGAGAGGGGTGAGAAACGATTTAATCAGCGATTCCTTAATACCATACTTGACAATTGTAATTATATGTTGTAAAATAAAAGAATAGGCTTATTTTACGGTATCGGAGGGATTTTTGGTGAGCGAAAACGGAAGAAAAACCATTTTAGCCGACTTCATTGCAAGTCTTGTAGAGAAGAACAAGGCTGCAAGCTTAAACAGAGATTTCGGAAAATCCCTTTACAGAGATGAGAAAATTCCGGGCAGACCCTCCGCTGCCGAAAGAAGCTCCCCAAAGAGGACAGGTATTTTATCAAAGATAGATGAAATGAGGGAGATTCAACGTAAACCGGAGGCGCGTTATTCCTCTACGGAATGGCTTTTTTATAAGCAGGGGAAGCTTATGGAGAACGTTGAGGACGATTTCGTATTTAATGGAGTTTACAAGCGATTTTTCCCTAACTATGCCATTATGAACGATGAGCAGCTGAGGGGTTATTTTTCATGGAGAACCAAGGTGCGCAGAGGAGAGCTTGTAAAAACCGAGTCCTGCTTTCCCACGCTGTATATGTATGAGCTTATTAATCAAATAGGGACATCATCTTCCGAGGATGCCTTTGAAAAGCTTTTTTTCTTTGCGAAAAATTATGATTTGAAGGATTCCGGAGCAGAGTATTATGTTCAGGACTGGCTTGCGGATTTTGTGGCTTACAATAACCTTGACAAAAGCTATGTATGCAGATTGGAGGGGTATGAAACCGCAAATGCCGTTTCTGTGATGAATAATATGGACAAATACGGTGACGACAAGCTTTTTGCGGCGATTGTTCTTGCTTCCGCATATAACATAGAGCGTTCGCTGTTTTATAAAAAGAAAGGCGATGAATACAGGGAAACTGTATGCCATTTTTTCAGAAGCTACGCATACCATACAGCCAAAAACAGAAAAAAGAGCCTGTTGGAGGTCTTTTTCGGTGCGAGAATGAAAACCTACCACAGAATGTTCCCGGGCGCAATTTTCTATGAGAATAAGCCCCATGAGAGCTGTACCTATACTACCGATGCCTTTGAATACACCTGCAAGCGAGGAGAATGGTACTTTGACGGCTACGGGGCGGGAAGCCTGAAAAGCCGCAAGATCGGTGACATGGTGAAATACCTTGACAGCCTTATGCGCGAAAAATACTCCTTTAAAAGCACCATAAATCGTCCCGAATTGCCCAAGTATGTCATGAAAATGGCGGAAGAGAGCATTGACGGAGTTATGGAGGACAGAAAGATTAGGGAGGCACGGACGGTTAAGATAGATGTGAGCAAGCTTGACGAAATAAGAACAGCCGCAATCAATACAAGGGATAAGCTTATTGTTGAGGAGTATGAGGAGGAAATTCCCGAGGAAATAGTGGGAAAAACACCCGTATTGCCTGCTGATAAGACTGCCGAAGATGAAAACGGTCTTTCTGCCGCAGAGAGGGAATTTCTACGCAGGCTGCTTTACGGGGGAGATCCTTTAGAGCCGCTGCGTTCGTGCGGAATAATGCTTTCCATTGCGGTTGATTCGGTAAACGAGAAGCTTTACGATAGCTTTGGGGATATAGTTATGGAAACCGACGGAACAAGTGTAAATCTTATCGATGATTATATAGAGGATCTGAAAGGAATTATCGGAAATGAAGATACCTAAGAGAATAGCATCTGCAATAATCAATTCTCTAAAAGGCGGCGTTGTGCCAAGGGTGGGCTTGCCCTATATAGCCGTGGGCAGAGAAACCGAGATTAATGCGCTGCTCCACGATGTGGAAATAATCGAGGACGGAGGAGCATCATTCCGCTTTATTGTGGGAAAATACGGCAGCGGCAAAAGCTTTTTGCTGCAAACCATAAGAAACTATGTGATGGACAAGAACTTTGTGGTTATAGATGCAGATCTTTCTCCCGAACGCCGACTGCAGGGCACAAAGGGGCAGGGACTTGCCACCTACAAGGAGCTTATACGGAATATGTCCACAAAGACCAAGCCCGACGGCGGTGCTCTTACCCTTATTTTGGACAGGTGGATAAGCGGCGTACAAACACAGACTGCGGCGGAAAGCGGACTTGAATTGGGTGATCCCGCGCTTTTAGGCCTTACCGAAAAGAAGATATGTCAGGTTATAAATTCGCTGAACGAAATGGTTCACGGCTTTGATTTTGCTAAGCTGCTGACCATATACTACCGTGCATCCGTAAACGGCGATGATGAATCCAAGGCAAAGGCTGTCAAGTGGTTCAGAGGGGAATATTCCACCAAAAGCGAGGCAAAGGCGGAGCTTGGGGTTAATATCATAATAACCGATGATGATTGGTACGAATATGTCAAGCTGTTCGCCATGTTCCTGAAAAGGGCAGGCTACAGCGGTATGCTTATGCTTATAGATGAGCTGGTGAATATTTATAAGGTTCCAAACTCTATTACAAGACAGTACAATTACGAAAAAATCCTTACCATGTACAATGATACACTTCAGGGAAAGGCGCAGTATCTGGGTATAATAATGTGCGGCACTCCTCAGTGTATCGAGGACACAAGACGAGGTGTATACAGCTATGAGGCACTTCGTTCACGCCTTGCGGAGGGACGTTTCAGTACCGATACCACAAAGGATATGCTGGCGCCTGTTATAAAGCTGCTGCCCCTTACCTATGAGGAAATGCTTGTTCTTATAGAAAAGCTTGCGGATATTCATGCACAGCTTTTCGATTATAAGCAGACCATTACCCAAGAGGATATGATTAGCTTTATACAGATAGAATTTGGCAGAATAGGCGCAGATTCCAATATCACTCCGCGAGAGGTTATAAGGGATTTTATCGAGCTGCTGAATATTATCTATCAGAACCCGCAGATAAATATAACAAAGCTTTTGAAGTCGGACAGCTTTTCCTACGCCAAATCGGATATTGCAGCCGCATCCGATGATGAGTTTGCGGAGTTTGAAATATGAGCGTATTTAATCGATATGCGCCCTTTATACAGGATTATATTTACCGTGAGGGCTGGGATACGCTCCGAGCGGTACAATCCGCCGCAGGTGACGCCATATTTTCCACGGATGATAATGTACTTCTGTGCGCCTCTACGGCATCGGGAAAGACCGAGGCGGCGTTCTTCCCCATACTGACACTTTTTTATGAGGATATGCCCACATCTGTGGGCGCTATATATATAGGTCCTCTGAAAGCGCTGATAAATGACCAATTCACGCGGCTTACCGACCTTTGCGAGGAGGGGCATATACCCGTATGGCACTGGCACGGCGATGTGTCCCAGTCCCATAAAAATCGGCTTTTGAAATCGCCCTCGGGAATTTTGCAGATTACACCCGAATCACTGGAAGCGCTTTTACTTCATAAGCATTCGGCGGTTACAAAGCTGTTTGGCGATTTAAGGTTTATCGTTATAGATGAGGTTCATTCCCTTATGAGGGGCGACAGAGGTGCGCAGACGTTATGCCTTGTGGAAAGGCTTTCAAGGCTTGCGGGGGTTAATCCAAGAAGAATAGGGCTTTCCGCCACAATTGGCGACCCGGAGGCGGCGGGGCAGTTCCTTTCCTCGGGCACCGGAAGAAAAACCATTATCCCGAAAATAGAGTCAAAGGGCGAAAAATGGCGGCTTTCTATGGAGCATTTCTATGTGAGCGGACCGCAAGCCGAGGGGAAAAATACGGAGAACGCTCTTCCTGTGCTTGAGGGAGCCACAGACGATGCGCCAAAAAATGCAGACCCCGGAATAGGCTATGTTTTTGAGCATACCCGCGGTAAAAAGTGCTTGGTTTTTGTAAATTCCCGTGAAGAATGTGAGGCTGTTACCACCACACTCAGGCAGTACTGTGAGGCAAATAATGAGCCTGACCGATTTATGATACATCACGGCAATCTCTCCGCTGCCTACAGAGAAACTGCCGAGGAGGCTATGAAGGACGAGGAAAGCTGCTTAACCACCGTTACTACCGCCACACTGGAGCTGGGAATAGATATAGGGCGACTGGAACGGGCATTTCAGATTGATGCACCTTTCACCGTGTCGTCATTTTTGCAACGTATGGGACGGACAGGCAGACGGGGACAGCCGCCCGAAATGTGGTTTGTTATGCGTGAGGAGCAGCCCGAACCGAGGGCACTTCTGCCTACCACAATCCCTTGGAAGCTGCTGCAGGGGATTGCTCTTGTACAGCTTTACCTTGAGGAACGCTGGGTAGAGCCTGCAAGACTTGACAGGCTGCCATACAGCCTTTTGTATCATCAAACTATGAGTACCCTTGCATCAAGCGGGGAAATGTCCCCGTCAATGCTTGCGTCCAAGGTGCTGACACTCACACCCTTTAAGGGAATATCTCAGGAGGATTATCGCCTGCTCCTACAGCATATGCTGAAAAACGACCATATTCAGCGGACGGAGGGCGGCGGTCTTATCGTGGGGATAAGCGGAGAGAGAATAACCAATTCATTTAAATTTTACGCAGTTTTTCAGGAGAATGAGGAGTATACCGTCCGCAGTGAATCCCAAGAGCTTGGTACAATAGTTCAGCCGCCCCCGATAGGCGAGAAAATTGCCATAGCGGGTCATGTGTGGATAGTTACGGAAATCGAGCATAAGCGACATTTGGTTTACTGTGAGCAGGTTAAGGGAAAGGTTCCCGCCTACTTCGGCGAGTGTCCGGGGGATATCAACACAAAGGTTCTGGAGAGAATGAGAAAGGCGCTTACAGAGGACAGATCTTATCCTTACCTTATGAAAAATGCAGTGGCACGGCTGGGAAATGCAAGGCATACCGCAGCTTGTTCGGGTGTTACCGAACGCCCACTTATCTGCCTTGGGGGAGATATGTGGTGTCTGTTCCCTTGGCTTGGCACATATGCTTTCTTTGCCATTGAGCGGTTTATAAAGATAAAGTGCGGTGAAAGGCTTGGAATAAAAGGATTTGATCCGTCAAGGTCCTACTTCATACAGTTCAGAATGAAAGCGGATGAGAGAACCTTTTTTTCGGTTCTTTGCGATGCCGCAAAGCAGCCCCTTGACCCTATGGAGCTTATTTATCCCGGAGAAGTGCCTCTTTTTGAAAAGTATGACGACTTTGTGCCGGAGGAGCTTATAAGAAAAGGCTTTGCTTATGGAGTTTTGGATATAGACGGAATGAAAAAGCGCATAGCCCAGTGGGAATGCTATCGTGATTAATTGATATTATGCGTCCGCTTTACAGTGGGCGCATTTTTTCTGTTTGTTTTTATGAAACACACAAAGGCTATTGACAAATTCGTTGCCTTATTGTATAATATCAACAAGGTGCAGCAAAAGCCGCTGCAATATTATGTGATGGAGGTAGTAAAATGGCTGTGAATAGACTTGTGGGCGATTATCCCGTGATAGGAATACGTCCCACCATCGACGGAAGAAGAGGTTATCTTAAGGTAAGAGAATCCCTTGAGGATCAGACAATGAATATGGCAAAGGCGGCTGCTAAGCTGTTTGAGGAGAATATTCGCTATTCAAACGGTGAGCCTGTAAAGGTGGTTATTGCGGATACCACAATAGGCAGAGTTGCCGAGGCGGCTGCCTGTGCGGATAAATTCAAGAAATGCGGTGTTGACATTACATTAACCGTAACTCCCTGTTGGTGCTACGGTGCGGAAACAATGGATATGGATCCCATGACCATAAAGGGCGTGTGGGGTTTTAACGGAACGGAACGTCCCGGTGCGGTTTATCTTGCATCGGTATTGGCTACTCATGCACAAAAGGGACTGCCCGCATTCGGAATTTACGGTCATGACGTTCAGGAGGCAGACGATACCTTCATACCCGATGATGTTAAGGAAAAGCTGCTGCGCTTTGGACGCTGTGCGGTTGCGGCGGCTACTATGTGGGGTAAGAGCTATTTGCAGATAGGCTCTGTGACAATGGGAATAGGCGGCTCGATAATCAGTCCCGAATTTATCGAGGAATATTTGGGAATGAGAGTTGAGTCGGTTGACGAGGTAGAAATTATCAGGCGAATGAGCGAGGGTATTTACGACGAGGAGGAATTTCAAAAGGCTCTTAAATGGACAAAGGAATACTGCATAGAGGGATTTGACAAAAATCCTGCCGAGGTTCAGAAAAGCCGTCAGGTAAAGGACGAGCAATGGGAATTTGTCGTAAAGATGATGTGCATTATTAAGGATTTGATGAACGGCAACGACAATCTTCCCGCAGGACGCGAGGAGGAGGCTGTGGGTCACAATGCCATTGCCGCAGGCTTTCAGGGTCAGCGTCAGTGGACGGACTTCTATCCAAACTGCGATTTCCCCGAAGCGCTTCTCAATACAACATTTGACTGGAACGGTGTGAGAGAGCCGTATATACTTGCAACGGAGAATGACGTGCTTAATGGCTTGGGTATGCTGTTTATGAAGCTGCTTACAAACCGTGCGCAGATTTTTGCGGATGTTCGTACATATTGGTCGCCCGAATCGGTCAAGAGAGCTGCGGGATACGAAATTGAAGGCAAGGCTAAAGAGGCGGGAGGATTTATCCACCTTATCAATTCCGGTGCGGCTTGCCTTGATGCCAACGGCGGCGCAAAGGACGAAAACGGCGTCAGCCTTATGAAGCCTTGGTATGAGATTACCGAGGAGGATCAGAAGAATATCATGGCAAAAACCACATGGAATCCTGCCGATTTGGGCTATTTCAGAGGTGGCGGATATTCCTCACGCTATGTAACCGACTGTGAGATGCCTGTTACCATGATAAGGCTCAATTTGGTTAAGGGGCTGGGCCCCGTACTTCAAATAGCCGAGGGCTGGACGGTTAAGCTGCCCGATGAGGTTACCGATATTCTCTGGAAGAGAACCGACTACACATGGCCCTGCACATGGTTTACTCCGAGAGTTACAGGCAAGGGCGCATTCAAATCCGCTTATGATGTAATGAACAACTGGGGTGCAAACCACGGCGCAATAAGCTACGGTCATATCGGCGCGGATCTCATTACCCTTTGCTCCATGCTGAGGATACCCGTATCAATGCATAATGTACCGGAGGAGAAGATTTTCCGCCCCGCTGCATGGAATGCGTTCGGTATGGATAAGGAGGGACAGGATTTCAGAGCCTGTGCCGCATACGGTCCTATGTATAAGAATATCAGGTAAGACCTTTGTTCAGAGGTGGTAAAATGAAAAGCGTGCTGGCGATAGACCTTGGTGCGTCAAGCGGCAGAGCGATTGTGGGAGAATATGACGGCGAAAAAATCCGCATGACGGAAATTCACCGTTTCTTCAATGACCCTGTAATTGTGGGCGATACCATGTATTGGGACGTACTGCGCCTTTTTCATGAAATAAAGCAGAGCCTTATCAAGGCGAAGTCCTATGACGTGGAAAGCGTGGCGGTTGACACATGGGGCGTGGATTTCGGGCTTTTGGACAAGGACGGCAAACTGCTTGAAAATCCCGTTCACTACCGCGACAGCCGCACCGATGGAATGCTTGAGGAAGCTTTTAAGCTGATTGACAAAAAACGGTTTTACGACATTACAGGCAATCAGTTTATGGAGATAAATACTGCGTTTCAGCTTTTAAGCCTTGCGAAAAATCGTCCCGATCTCATGGAAAGAGCCGACAAGCTGCTGATGATGCCGAATCTATTTAGTTATTTCCTTTGCGGTAATATTTCCGCCGAGCAGTCCATTGCCTCCACCACACAGCTTTTTGATCAGAAAAGCAAGCAGTGGTCACGGGAGGTAATTGACCTATTGGGAATAAAGCAGTCGCTGTTCCCCGAAATCGTGAAAAGCGGCACAGTGCTTGGCAAGCTGTCCCATTCAATTTGTAAGGAGCTTGACGTAAAGCCTATAGACGTTATTGCGGTGTGCGGTCACGATACACAATCGGCTCTTGCCGCCTGCCCTGCCAAGGAAAAGAATTTTATATTTCTTTCCTGCGGGACATGGAGCTTGTTCGGTACTGAAACCGATAAGCCTGTGATAAACGACATCTCCTACCGCCGTAATATCACCAATGAGCTGGGCTGCGAGGATAAAAACTCCCTCCTTGAAAATATCACAGGCCTTTGGCTGATACAGGAAAGCAGACGGCAATGGCAGCGTGAGGGCAAAGAGTTTAGCTTTGCACAGCTTGAGGAGGCAGCTAAGAGCGTTAAGCCATTGACCTGCTTTATCGACCCCGCTGCGGCGGAATTTTCCCCTGCGGGAGATATTCCCAATCGGATAAGGGATTATTGTCGGCGTACAAATCAATATGTACCCCGTACAGAGGGGGAGGTAATGCGGTGTATTTACGACAGCCTTGCCATGAAATACCGTTCTGCCAAGGAGGAGCTGGAGCTTTGCACAGGCAATAAATTTGATAAGGTATATATGTTCGGGGGCGGAACAAAGGACAGATTCCTTTCACAGCTTACCGCATATGCCTGTGGCTGTGATACCGCAAGCGGGCCTATTGAGGCAACGGCACTGGGAAATATCGGCGTTCAGCTTATGGCAATGGGTGAAATATCGGATCTGTCGGGACTGCGTGAAATTGTAAGGAAAAACGAAAAGCTGTATTGGTTTGAACCCGATTTCTCGGAGGACTGGGAAAAAGCGTTTAATATTTACAAAGAGGTGACGGCAAATGCTTAAAAATATACCTGCAATTCTTTCTCCCGAGCTACTTAAAACTCTATGCGAGATGGGTCATTCGGACAGAATTGTAATTGCGGACGGAAACTTTCCCTGCGAAAGCATAGGAAAAAATGCCAAGGTTATCCGCTGTGACGGTCACGGAGTACCGGAGCTGCTGGATGCTGTATTGCAGCTGTTCCCCTTGGATACATATGTGGAAAAGCCGGTAAACCTTATGCAGGTTATGCCGGGAGACACCGCAAAAGCGCCCATATGGGACGAGTATAAAAGTATTGTGGCGAAATATGACGAAAGAGGGAGCAGCGCCGTGGGCGAAATAGAGCGCTTTGCTTTTTACGAGGAAGCAAAGAGTGCCTATGCAATTGTGGCAACGGGAGAAACCGCGGTTTATGCGAATATTATGCTGCAAAAGGGCGTTGTGGTAAATTAGTGTGAAAGGAATGGTTCCCATGTACGAGGATATAAAGGAAAAAATGGTTGAGGTCTGCCATAAAATGTGGCAAAAGGGCTGGGTTGCCGCAAATGACGGCAATGTCACCGTAAAGGTTGCCGAGGGCAGATATCTTGCAACGCAGACGGGAGTGAGCAAGGCGGAGATTACCGTAGACAAGATAGGACTTATAGACGATGATTTCAACGTAATTGAGGCTGTACAGGGCTGGCGGCCATCGTCAGAGGTAAAGATGCATTTGAAATGCTATCACGACCGTCCCGATGTTGGAGCGGTGGTTCATGCGCATCCCCCTGTGGCAACAGGATTTGCCTGCGCACATCAGTCTATTGACGATTATTGCATGATAGAAACGGTAATTGCCGTAGGATCTGTTCCCCTGACCCCCTACGGAACGCCGTCTACATATGAAGTACCCGAAGCCATAGAGCCGTATCTGCAGGAGCATGACGTTATGCTCCTTGAAAATCACGGAGCGCTTACGGTAGGTGCGGATTTAACCACAGCCTATTACCGTATGGAAACGCTGGAGCTGCAGGCACAGATTTCACTGGCGGCAAGACTGTTGGGCGGCGCTAAGGATATAAGCCGCGAAAACATTGACCGTCTTATAGGAATGCGTCCGCAGTACGGAGTTACGGGAAAGCACCCCGGATATAAGAAATATCCTCCCAAGGACTAAAAAGTAAAAGCTGTCTAATGTCGGATAAAGCGTAAAATGCCGCTTTATCCGGCATTTTTTCTATTTTACTTAAATTTAACACAGGGGTTCTTTTCGATTTTACTTTGCAAAGGTATACTGTAAGATAGTTAGGAGAAACCTAATATACGGTAAAATGTGCCGTGAAAAATTTGAGGAGGATTTATTCTTATGAAACTAAAGAAAATACTTGCGGCTGCGGCTGTAGCGGCGGCAATGACAGCAATGACTGCTTGCGGCAGTGCAAGCGAAAACATTAACGTTGTTACCCGTGAGGAGGGTTCGGGAACAAGGGGGCGCTTTTACAGAGCTTTTTGAAATAGTTGATGCAGACGGCAATGACGCTATTATAGATACCGCCGAGGTTACAAACAGCACTGCTGTTATGCTCCAGACCATTGCGGGAGATTCAAATGCCATAGGCTATGCATCTATGGGTGCAGTTGACAGCTCCGTAAAAATTCTTTCAATTGACGGTGCTGCGGGAACAATCGAAAACATCAACAACGGCAGCTATTCCATTGCAAGACCCTTTAACATTGTTACAAAGACCGAGGGCGTAAGCGAGGTTGCACAGGATTTCATTGACTTCATCATGAGCAGCAACGGTCAGTCCATAATCGAAGAGGAAAATTACATAAAGGTGTCTGACGGTTCGGCTTACACTGCCTCCGGCAAGAGCGGCAAGGTATCCCTTTCGGGTTCAACCTCTGTAGGCCCTGTAATGGAAATACTCGCCGAGGAATATATGAAGCTTAACCCCGATGTTCAGGTTGAGGTTCAGCAGACAGGTTCATCTGCGGGAATTACAGCTGCAATAGAGGGCGTATGCGATATCGGTATGTCTTCCCGTGACCTCAAGGACGAGGAAATAAGCCAGGGTCTTGCGGCAACTACGATTGCCACCGACGGAATTGCGGTAATCGTAAACACCGAAAATGAGCTGAGCGGTCTTACATCCGAGCAGGTAAAGCAGATTTACTTAGGCGAAATCACCGATTTTTCCGAAGTGGAGTAACACTTTTTAGCGGGAGGACTTATGGATAAGGTAAGTAAAGCATCTTCCGGAAAATTCAAGGAAACCTTCATGTATATACTGTTCCTTATTGCCGCCTGCGCATCGATATTGTCGGTTGCACTTATATGCATATTTCTCTTCCAAAGAGGAATACCGGCAATTGCGGAAATAGGTGCGGGTGAATTTCTGGGCGGCACCAGATGGAAACCGTTACAGAACCTTTTCGGAATTTTCCCTATGATAATCGGCAGTATTTACGTTACTGCCGGGGCAATAATAGTCGGTGTTCCCATAGGAATCCTGTCGGCAGTTTTTTTGGCGAAGTTTTGTCCGCCGAAGCTGTATGGGATTATAAAGCCGGCTGTTGACCTTATGGCGGGAATACCCTCCATAGTATACGGATTTTTCGGACTTGTGGTAATAGTTCCGATTATGCAGAATCTCTTTGGCGGCAGCGGAAAAAATATGCTTACCGCATCGATTTTGTTGGGTATAATGATTTTGCCCACAATAATCAATGTTTCCGAATCGGCATTGAGAGCTGTTCCGGAGCAGTATTACGAAGGCTCGCTGGCACTGGGTGCCACTCCCGAAAGAAGCGCCTTTGCGGTAGTGCTGCCTGCGGCAAAATCAGGTGTGCTGGCAGGCGTTATTCTGGGCGTGGGCAGAGCAATAGGGGAAACTATGGCGGTTGTTATGATTGCGGGTAACCAAGCGGTTGTTCCCGACTCACTGCTTGACGGAGTGCGTACAATGACTGCAAATATCGTCCTTGAAATGGGATATGCAAGTGATCTTCATCAGGATGCGCTTATAGCGACGGGAGTTGTGCTGCTTGTGTTTATTCTGATAATTAATCTGTGTTTCTCGCTGTTGAAAAGGAAAGAAAGCTAATGAAAGTAACATTGAAAGACAAGCTAAGCACATACAAGCAGCACCCATTTTCATTATTTCTTATGATAGTAATGGTTCTGGCGATGGTGTTTACAGTGGGGATAACCCTTTCACTTATCGTTTATATTGTGTATAAGGGCGTTCCCAACTTGTCACCGGAGCTGTTTGAGCTTAAATTTACCGCTGAAAATCAGTCCATGCTGCCATCTATCATAAATACGGTTATAATGACCGTGATTACACTGGTTATAGCAGTGCCTTTGGGAATAGGTGCGGCGGTTTATCTTACCGAATACGCAAAGAGGGGAAATAAGCTTGTAAAGGTAGCTCGCATCACGGCTGAAACCCTTTCGGGAATACCCTCCATAGTGTTCGGACTCTTTGGATTTCTTATGTTTAATATCGCTCTCCATTGGGGATACAGCCTGATTTCCGGAGCAATTACTCTTGCAATGATGGTTCTCCCCACGATTATGCGTACCTCGGAGGAGGCGCTGCTTGCAGTTCCCGACTCGTACAGAGAGGGAAGCTTCGGCTTGGGTGCAGGCAAGGTAAGAACGATTTTCAGTATAATAATTCCCTCGGCAATGCCGGGAATACTTTCGGGAATAATACTAAGTATAGGGCGTATTGTGGGCGAAACGGCTGCGCTGATATTTACCGCAGGCACATACGGACAGATACCGGAAAATCTGTTTTCATCCGCAAGGACGCTGTCGGTTCACGTTTACGCGCTGCTTAACGAGGGACTTTATATGGATAAGGCATATGCTACGGCATTTGTACTCCTCGTACTGGTTGTACTCATCAACCTGTTAAGCAAATATGTGGGAAACAAGCTGACGAAAAAATAATCGGGAGGTACAGACCCTATGGAAATATCGTTGGAAAAGGGTAAATCCGAGGTTGCAAATACGAAAAAAACAGTGTATAATAGTAAGAGTAAAATCAGCATAGAGAATATGGAGCTTTATTACGGCGATTTTAAAGCGATTAAAGGAATTTCCATGGAGCTGCCCGCAAATGAAATATCTGCGTTTATCGGTCCTTCGGGCTGCGGAAAATCCACTGTGCTGAAAAGCCTTAACAGAATGAACGACCTGGTTGAGGGCTGTAAAATCACCGGAAAAATTACCCTTGACGGTGAGGATATTTACGGCTCTATGGACGTAAATAAGCTGAGAAAGCGTGTGGGAATGGTTTTTCAAAAGTCGAATCCCTTTCCCATGAGCATATACGACAATGTGGCATACGGCCCGAGAACTCACGGTATCCGTTCTAAGGTCAAGCTGGACGAAATTGTGGAAAAGGCACTGAAAAATGCCGCTATATGGGATGAGGTCAAGGACAGACTGAAAAAATCGGCACTGGGTATGTCGGGAGGTCAGCAGCAAAGACTTTGCATTGCAAGAGCCTTGGCGGTAGAGCCTGAGGTTCTGCTGATGGATGAACCCACCTCGGCGCTTGACCCTATTTCAACCTCTAAGATAGAGGATCTTGCAATGGAGCTAAAAAAGGAGTATACTATAATCATGGTTACCCATAATATGCAGCAGGCAGCGAGAATTTCCGACAGAACAGCCTTTTTCCTTTTGGGAGAGGTTATAGAATTCGGCGAAACCGAAAAGCTGTTTTCCATGCCGCAGGATAAGCGGACAGAGGATTATATTACGGGGAGGTTTGGCTAATGAGAAACAAATTCGATCGGCAGCTTGACACGCTCAACTCCGAGCTTATAAAGATGGGCGCAATGTGCGAGGAGGCTATAGCTACATCGGTCAGTGCGGCGCTTGACGGCGTACAAAAGCCGAAAGGTGCTTCCGAGGAGGAGCTTATCGAGAGGACGCAGGCGATAGAAAACGAGATTGACCGACTGGAACGCAGCATAGAGGGACTTTGTATGCGGCTTCTCCTGCAGCAGCAACCTGTGGCAACAGACCTCAGAACCATTTCATCGGCACCGAAAATGATTTCCGATATGGAACGTATCGGCGACCAGGCGTCCGATATAGCTCTTCTTTCCAAGTATGTCAGCGACAGCAACATACAGCAGAAAATCCATATAAAGGAAATGGCAAAAGCGGTAATAAACATGGTTACCGAGAGTGTGGATTCCTTTGTAAAGAAGGATTTGGAGCTTGCACAAAAGGTTATGGCAGACGATGATATTGTTGACAGCCTCTTTGATAAGGTCAAGAATGAGCTTATCGGACTTATCGGTGAAAATACCGATTGCGGCGAGGTTTGCATGGATCTTCTCATGGTAGCCAAGTATTTTGAAAGAATTGGCGACCATGCGGTTAATATAGCCGAGTGGGTTGAGTATTCCATAACAGGCAGAAGACACGGAAGCGGAGGAAATATTCTGTGATTTACGTACTTGAGGACGATAACAGCATACGCAAGCTGATTTTGTATACTCTCGGCAAGCAGGGAATGGAATCGGAGGGCTTTGAGAAGCCTTCCGAGTTTTGGCGTGCTTTGGATAACAGGCATCCCGATTTGGTTCTGCTTGATATAATGCTGCCCGAGGAGGACGGCATTTCCGTGCTTAATAAGATGAAAAAAAGCGTTTCCCTAAAAAGTATTCCCGTGATAATGATAACTGCACGCACTACCGAATATGACAAGGTAGTGGGGCTTGACGAGGGTGCAGACGATTATATACCCAAGCCCTTTGGAATGATGGAGCTTGTAGCGAGAATACGTGCGGTTATGCGCCGCTGTAAGGGGAGCGATCTGCAGGATGCGGATGAATACAAGGTGGGCAATCTGTATGTATGTCCCTCAAAGCACATCATTAGGGTAAACGGCGAGGACGTTTCCCTTACGCTTAAGGAGTTTGAAATGCTCTGTCTTTTCCTCGAAAATCCCGAAATATGCTTTACAAGGGACAGACTGCTTAATGAGGTCTGGGGATATTCCTTTGATCAAGGGACGCGTACAGTTGATGTACATATCCGAACACTCCGCCGTAAATTAGGATCGGCAGGCGAGCTTATTGAAACGGTAAGGGGAATAGGCTATAAGCTGAAAGGGGGAAATTAGGATTGACGGTTAGGATTTTCAAGACATCGTTCTGTGTGGGTATAGCGGTTATGATAGTGACAATAGCTATGTTTATGAGCGTACTCTACAGCTATTATTCCGAGCAGACTGCCGCGAGCCTTCGGCGTGAGGCTGATTATGCCGCAAGGGGAATAGAGCTTTCCGGAGAAGAGTATTTCAATGACGTATCCTTTGAAAACCGTGTCACATGGGTATCCGCCGATGGCGAGGTTCTCTATGACAATGAGGTTAATGCAGAGGAAATGGAAAATCATTCCGACAGACAGGAAATAATAGATGCGCTGAATACCGGCTATGGTACATCGGTACGCTATTCATCAAGCTTGTCACAAAAGACCGTTTATTATGCCGAAAGACTGGGCGACGGCACTGTAGTAAGACTTTCAGCAGAGCAGTTTACCGTGGGTGCGCTGCTTATAAGTATGCAGCAGCCTCTTATTGTGGTAATTGTTCTTTCACTTTTGCTGTCCTTTGCCCTTTCCGCGCGTCTTGCAAAATCCATAGTAAAGCCGATTAATGAAATTGATTTGGATAATCCCGTGGACAGCAAGGCATATGATGAGCTTGCACCGCTTCTGTCCAGAATTGCGCGTCAAAACAGGGATATATCCGCACAGATTGAGGAAATGAGCCGTAAGCAGAGGGAGTTTACCACCTTGACCGAGAATATGAGCGAGGGATTTATACTGATCGACTCCAAGGCAAGGGTAATCAGCAATAATTCCGCTGCGGCAAATATACTTTGTACCAAAAAAGATATGTGCGGAGAAAAAATTATAGAAATTGACCGCAGCCGTGAGTTCCGTACAGCTGCCGATGAGGTGCTTGAGGGCAAGCACTGCGAGCGGCAGCTTGATTTAAGAGGGAGAACCTATCAGCTTATTGCAAATCCCATTATGCAGGAAACAGCCCTTAGCGGTGCGGTGCTGCTGATACTTGACGTTACCGAACGTGAGCAGATGGAATCCATGCGGCGAGAATTTACCGCAAATGTTTCCCACGAGTTAAAGACACCGCTTACATCTATCATAGGCTTTGCGGAGCTGATGAAGGACGGTATTGCACCTTACGATGATGTTCCCGAATTGGCGGGGGATATTTACAGTGAGGGAAAGCGGCTTATAACGCTTGTGGAGGATATTATGCATCTTTCGCAGCTTGACGAGGGCTATGGCGGCAGTGAAAGGGAAAATGTGAATATATCCGAGCTTGCGAGAGATGTAATTCATCGCCTTGCGCCTGCCGCACAGGCTATGAAGGTTACTGCCGTATGTGAGGGCGAAAATGTATTCATAAGGGGTTCGCATCAGATACTGGAGGAGCTTATATATAACCTTTGCGACAATGGGATTAAGTACAATAAAAAGGGCGGTTCAATTACAGTGAAAACCGATGATAAGGGCGACAGAGCGGTTTTGACGGTTTCCGATACGGGAATAGGTATTCCCGCTGAGGATATGGACAGAGTATTTGAACGCTTTTACCGTGTTGACAAAAGCCATTCCAAGTCAATAGGCGGCACAGGTCTGGGACTTTCAATTGTCAAGCACGCCGCCGCCTATCACAATGCCGAAATAAGGCTTGACAGCAGGGTTGAAAAGGGGACAACGGTTACGGTTATATTTCCCTTAACCGAGGAAACAGCCTCCGTATGACATTACCAAATGATTTTTTTTATTCGCAGTGTATACAGCAGAATCACTGCGAATTTTTTTATGGAAACGTCGTACTTCCGCTGAAAATTAATTTGACAGATAAAATTTCTGTGAATAAAAAATATTGTTAATAAAAAACCATTGCTAAATTTACTTATCTATGATATAATTTACTATTATTCAACATATTCACGGATTGATGGGGTTAGCTGCGGCATAAGGTCAAAGCGCAAAGTCAAACAAAGTGTAAAGAAAAGGAGCAGTTGAATATGGCTCACCAATTGGTATTAGTAATTGATTTCGGCGGTCAGTATAATCAGCTTATAGCGCGCCGCATAAGAGAATGCGGAGTGTACTGTGAGGTAAAGTCCTACAAGATGCCTATAGAGGAGATAAAGGAGCTTGCCCCCGCAGGCATTATACTTACAGGAGGACCTAACAGCGTTTATCTTGAGTCCTCGCCGACTATTTCCCCCGAAATATTCTCCTTAGGCATACCTGTGTTGGGAATATGCTACGGCTGTCAGCTTATGGCACATCTTCTCGGCGGCAAGGTAGCTACCACAGTCACCAGTGAATACGGTAAAACCGAAACCATATACGATACCGCAAGTCTGCTTTTTGACGGACTTCCCGAAAAGGCGATTTCGTGGATGAGCCACACCGATTATATTGAAAGACTTCCTGCGGGATTTGCATTTTCCGCCCGTACCGCGCATTGTCCCGCCGCGGCGATAGAGTGCCCTGAAAGAAAGCTTTACGGTATGCAGTTCCACCCCGAGGTTAATCACACCGAAAACGGCACAAAAATGCTGAAAAGCTTTCTTTACCGTGTTTGCGGCTGTGTAGGCGACTGGACAATGGAGGACTATGCGCAGACAGCTATTGCCGATATAAGGGAGAAGGTAGGCGACGGAAAGGTTCTGCTGGCGCTTTCGGGCGGAGTTGACAGCTCTGTTGCAGCCGCGCTTCTTGCAAGAGCGGTCGGGGATCAGCTTACCTGTATTTTCGTGGATCACGGATTTATGAGGAAAAATGAGGGCGATGAGGTAGAAGCCGCATTTTCCGGTTGGGGACTTAACTTTATCCGTGTTGACGCTAAGGATAGATTTATGGGCAGACTGAATGGCGTTTCCGGCCCTGAAACCAAGCGTAAGATTATAGGCGAGGAGTTTATAAGAGTTTTCGAGGCTGAAGCAAAGAAAATCGGTGCGGTTGATTTCCTTGTGCAGGGCACGATTTATCCCGATATAATAGAAAGCGGTACGGGTGATGCCGCCGTTATAAAATCCCATCACAACGTTGGCGGACTGCCGGACTATGTGGATTTCAAGGAAATAATCGAGCCGCTGAGAATGCTCTTTAAGGACGAGGTAAGGGCATTGGGAAGAGAGCTGGGGCTTTCCAACGTGCTTGTTGACCGTCAGCCGTTCCCCGGCCCCGGACTTGCAATAAGAATAATCGGAGAAATAACCGAGGAAAAGCTGGAAATTCTGCGTGATGCCGATTATATATTCCGTGATGAAATCTCCAAGGCAGGACTTGATAAAACCATTAACCAATACTTTGCTGTCCTGACAAATAACCGTTCCGTAGGAGTAATGGGAGATGGCAGAACCTATGACTATACACTTGCGCTGAGAGCCGTAGAAACAACCGATTTCATGACCGCCGAGTTTTCAAGGATACCCTACGATGTCCTCGCCGCCGCCTCAAACAGAATAGTCAACGAGGTAAAATCGGTAAACAGAGTAGTGTACGATATTACTACGAAGCCACCGGCTACTATTGAGTGGGAATAATAAAACTCCCGAAAAATAGGGCGTAAACAAGCCAAAATTCGTTATTATACTGTTATCATGGCAACGATTTGGCAACATTTCGCTGTTACCCACAAAGTAACTTTTTATTCGTCAGAATAAAACAATTATCTATCGTGAAATTTTAAGAGCGAACTGATTTTTTGTAAATCGGTTCGCTCTTTTTTATTCAAATAATTTCATAACAATCGCTGTAAATTCGCTCCAACCAAGAACTATGGTAATTATTGTTCCTATCAGTCCTAAAATAACAATCACAGCATTTAAAATCTTAACAATAATATTTTGTCCTAATTTGTAAGTACTATCCAATGTAATAAAGCCACACCAACTAAAAATAAAAAAAGGTAATAAAATTATACTTTTAATTCCTTCAGCAAAATTAGAGAATGGATTAAAAATACCATTTCTTATTTCACTATGGTTAGAATTAAGAGAACCAATATGTCTTATAAACATATCATCACAACTATTTATTGACATAGTATATCGTTCTGCTAAAAATGAGTTGCCAAGCATTTCTCTTGTTTCAGGAAGAAAGTTAAGGAGTAATTGATAATCTTTAGCCGTTATTCCTCTAAGATTATCAGTCATATATGCAAAAACACCATCTTCACCTAACTCCATTTGCATTTCTTTGACCTTTGATGTTAATTCATAGTATAGTGTTTGATTAATTGTATGATCGGATGCAATCTGATTAACATATTGTATAAATTTATTTCGATAATCGCTTGTGAACTCTAACCTCTTATTGATAGAATGCAGCCTGATTAGTTTAACGATAAATCCTATAATTACAATTACAATTATACTACAAATAGAAATTACCTTATCCATTATTCTCCTCTTTTAAGTTCTTGAGCATTTCTTCATTACGCTCCGCTTCTGACTTCGGATAATTATATCTCCAAGCATCATACTCCTCACGGGTAATTTCCCCATTACGATACTTCTGAGCCATTTCTTCCCAAGGAGCAAGCAGACCTGTCATTTTTGCAAAAGTCGAACCGTTCTGACGATTGATACGAATGTAGAGTTCACCGTCCAAGCGGTCAATTTTCAATCCATATAAATCTTCCAATGCAAAAAGTGTGTGCATAAGACCTGTGTAGCTATCAATATTCGGCACATCCAATGCCTCGGTTGATACAGACAGAACATCAGCCAACTGAGCTACAAGGTCAGCTTTCGGTGTCCTTGAACCCGATTCATACTGTGCCATACGAATATCAGCTGTTCTTTCTGAAAATCCAACCTGCAAGCCTAAAAATTTCTGTGTCATTCCTCTGAGATTCCTGATAAAACGGATTCTCTCACCTATCGCCATATCGTTTCCTCCTATCATTTGTGGAGCAGCTGCAATGTGCCGCCATTTTTCACAAACCAATTATAGCATATATGCTTAGTATTTGTCAAGATAGTAGAAATAAAAATGTTTAGTGATTTTGCACTTGACATAACTGAATATGTTTAGTGTAATATAACACAGACTTAATCAAATGTAGTTAAGTTGGAGAAAGGAGATACTCTGAATGATGAATAATAGTTTCATGAGAGTTGAAGATGTTGCCAGAGAACTGAATGTCTCAAAGTCTTATGCTTACAAGATAGTACAGATGCTCAATGCAGAGCTGAAAGCAAAAGGCTTTATCACGATTTCTGGCAGAGTAAACAGACAATATTTTCTCGAAAGAACCTGTTACAGCGGTTCTTCAGATAGCAATGAAAAGGAGTGATGCAAAATGTCTGTATACAAAGACGGCGATAAGTGGCGTGTTATCTATCGCTACACAGACAGCCGTGGAGAGCGAAAGCAAACGCAAAAGCGTGGCTTTACAACCAAAAGAGAAGCACAGGCATGGGAGCGAGAGCAGATGAACAAGGTGGATTCAAGTCTTGATATGACTTTTCAGAGTTTTTCGGAGATTTACTTTGAGGATATGAAGAAACGCCTGAAAGACAACACCTGGCACACCAAGGAGCATATTCTCCGCACAAAGCTAATTCCGTTCTTCGGAAAAAGAAAGATGTGCGATATTCAGCCGAAAGATGTCATTGCATGGCAGAATGAAATGCTCGAAGGCTCGACCAAGACAGGCAAGCCGTATTCACCTGTGTACTTGAAAACGCTCCACAATCAGCTGAGTGCTGTGTTCAACTATGCAGTGCGCTTTTATGGACTATCAAGCAATCCTGCAGCCGAGGCAGGCAATATGGGCAAGGCGAAAAATCGTGAAATGCTCTTTTGGATACAAGAGGAGTACAAACGTTTTGCAGAAGTGATGATGGACAAGCCTGTTTCGTTTTATGCTTTTGAGATGCTTTATTGGTGCGGTATCAGGCTTGGTGAACTGCTTGCCATGACACCTGCGGATTTCGACTTTGAAAAGCACACAGTGTCAATCACAAAGTCCTATCAGAGAATACAGGGACAGGACATCATCACCGACCCGAAAACAGCCAAAAGCAACCGTGTTGTAAAAATGCCTGACTTTCTTTCTCAGGAGATTCTGGATTTTATCGGTCAGCTTTACGGTATTGGAGAACATGACCGTATGTTTCTGATTACTAAGAGTTATCTGCATCACGAGATGGACAGAGGAGCAAAAGAATCGGGCGTAAAGCGTATCCGTATTCACGATTTAAGACACTCGCACATCTCTTTGCTGATTGAAATGGGATTCTCTGCCGTTGCAATCGCAGACAGAGTGGGGCATGAAAGTATCGACATTACATATCGGTATGCTCACCTATTTCCAAGTACACAGAATGAAATGGCTGACAAGCTGAGTAATTTGAGAAATGACGATGATGAGGGAGAGTAACACAGATGTCCGCTAAAAATCTTGACAGCAAAGGCAGATTCAGAGCAAGAACAATCGGTTTTCGGGTGCCTCCCGAAGAAGATGCTCTCATCAATTCGGCGGTTGCACTTTCGGGATTAACCAAGCAGGACTACATTGTGAAACGGCTGCTCTGCCGTGATGTGGTGGTGCAGGGCAATCCGAGAGTGTACAAGGCACTGAAAAATCAGCTTGCAGCGGTTCTTGCCGAGCTGAAAAGAATTGAAAATGGTTCTACGGCCGATGATGAGCTGCTGTCTACGATACAGCTTATTACCGTAACCATGAACGGTCTGAAAGGAGAGAAAGAATGACCGAAGAAAGAGAAATGACCGCCCCTATGACCTCTGTTGGCACAGAGGTCGGGCAGTCACTTAATAACTTTACAGATACCATTATACCAGAGTCGGAGAGATATTTCAAGCCCTCTGACGAAGAAATCTTCGAAGCACAGGTGCAATATGAGCGTGAGATGTTTGCACAGCAGATGCCCGACCTCATGCAGACTGTTTCTATGCCTGAACTTTATGAAATGGTGTACCCAGGCAAACCGCCCGTGATTGACCATTTCCTCTATCCAGGCACATACCTGTTTGTCGGTGTGCCAAAGGTTGGCAAGAGTTTCATGATGGCTCAGATTGCTTACCATGTCAGTTCTGGTACTCCGATGTGGCAGTACGCAGTCCGCAAAGGCACGGTGCTGTATCTGGCTTTAGAGGACGATTACCGCCGCTTGCAGGAGCGTCTGTACCGAATGTTCGGCACGGAAACAACGCCAAATCTTTTCTTTTCGGTTGCTTCAAAATCTCTGAATGACGGCTTGCTCGAACAGCTCGACAGCTTTTTGCATGAGCATCCCGATACCGTTCTGATGATTATTGACACCTTGCAAAAAGTCCGTGAAGCAGAGGGGGATACTTACAGCTATGCAAAAGATTATGACATTATCGCAGGGCTGAAAGCGTTTGCTGACAGAACAGGTATTTGCCTGATTCTGGTACATCACACCCGAAAACAGAAATCCAATGACAGCTTCGATCGTATTTCAGGCACGAATGGTCTGCTCGGAGCTGCGGACGGTGCGTTCACCATGTACAAGTCGAAGCGAAGTGACGGTGATGCAACAATTGAAGTTTCGGGCAAAGATCAGCCAGATAAGAAATTCATGCTCACCCGCAACAAAGAAACACTGTGCTGGGACTTCAAAAGTGAACGCTCGTCCGATTATGCCGAACCGCCCGAACCTGTGCTTGAAGCAATCGGAGGATTCATCAATGCTGAAAATCCGAAATGGACGGGTACGGCTACCGAGCTGATTGAAACACTCGCTCTTGACATCAAGCCGAATGCACTCTCGCTGAAACTGAACATCAACGCTGGCAAGCTGTACAATTTGTACTTTATTCAGTACAGCAATAAGCGTACTCACAAGGGCAGACAAATCACGTTCTGCTATGACGAGAATCATCCGATTGTGGTCGAGCTGGAAGCAGAAATCATCGAAAGCAATGATGATGAATTTGACGAGGAGGCGTTACAGTGCGAACCGATGGAAGGACATCCCAATATGAATGTTTGCTACATCAGAGGCAACGGCACTGGCAAAGATTTGAGTGAGATGACACCGGAGGAATACGCAAATTTCATTGCAACGAGTTATTGAGCGTGACGATGTGTGACGGTCGTGACGATATTTGTGAGGACTCTAAAAGACCGTCACCATCGACACGCATCGTCAAGGGGGCAGAATTTTTGTAAAATCGGGAATGCAAATTTTGAGATTTTTCCTTTTCAAAAGATGAGATTTTCACAATTATCACAAGCACGATTTTGAAATTCTGTGCCCACATTTGCCCGTCAGGGCTGCCTCGCAGAGCCCCTGCATTTTTGATAGCCTGTTTTGAGGGCTGTCAAAAGTGCTATGGGGTTACTGGCGGCGCTCCGCAAGTAATTCGGCTCTCCGAGCCGCCTGTTTCTGCGGTATCCTTACCGTCTGAAACAGTGTTGTTGCCCTCCTCAGAGGGCGTGTAGTGAGGGACAAAAAATGAGCAAAAAGACAATCTCAATGTGTCAGGGCAAAGGCAGCCTGTCGCATAATAATCGAGACTTCACTGCCAAGAATATTGATAGTTCACGCACTGCGGACAATATCGTTTTTGTCCGTCAGGATTTGGGCGAAACTTATCATCAGCTTTTCGGTGGTGCAGTAGAAAGATACAATGTCCGTCAGAAAAGAAATGATCGGAAAATCAGCGACTACTTTCAGCATTTGTTCAATCGTGAACCGAATGCGAGTGTCATCACGGGTGCAAATAAACAGAAAAATTTCTACGGGGACTTGGTGCAGATTGGCACGAAAGATGATACAGGTGTCGGCACTCCCGATGCTGAAAATTCGGTTGAATGTCTGCGAGAATACATGGACGGCTTTCAGTCGAGAAATCCAAATTTTTATGTGTTCAATGCGGTCATGCACCTCGATGAAGCAACGCCGCATTTACATATTGACTACATCCCCATAGGACATTTTACAAGCGGTTTGGATACCCGAAATGCTATGGCAAAGGCGCTCGAAGAAATGGGGTTCGGTAAGGGTGCAAATGCAATCAACCGCTGGCAATGTCTGAATGGGAAGTCCTGTGCAATATCTGCAAGGCTCATGGGATTGAAATTTCTGAACCGCAGAAGTCCAGAGGATACAGTTTTACCACGCAGGAATATGGCGAGTATCAAGACAAAATCAATGCTCTTGAAGCGGAAAAAGCAGAGGCATTGGCAGAGCGGGATGATGCCCGTGCCGAGCTGGAAAAGGCATCAAAACAGAGAGCCAAGCTGACCGAAATCGACAGCTTGGAAACGGGCAAAACGATGTTCGGCGGAAAAGTCACGGTATCGCAGGAAGATTGGGATAATGTCACAACGCTTGCTAAACGAGAGGTTTCATCGTATCGGCAGACAAAAAAACTTCGCCAAGAGCGTGACGAGGCTGTGCAGGAGCGTGATGACTTGAAAGCAAAATGTTCTGCAATGTCTGAGGAGCTGTCGGCTTACAAAAAGAAAGAAGCAGATTCTCACTACTTTTCCCGTAAGAAAATGCAGGTCGAGGCACAGCGTATCAGTAAAGAATAACAGCTTACTCGGAGTCTGCAAAAGGCACTCACTGTCATTGATGCCCACGGTCTGCGTGACGAATACAACCACACAAAATCGAACACGGCTAAAAGAAAGAGCGTGTTGGAATAAGGAGGACTCTATTATGATAATCAGAAGCAATGAAAAAGTTCGTATCAACGGCAAAAACAAATCGGTCTGGGCACTTGATACCGATGCACTGACTGTTACACACAATGATCCAAATTTAGGGCAGACGGTTACGGAATTCAGTTCCGAACACATTAAGTATCATCTGCACTACTCGGCAGAGTACCGTAAGGACAGGCTGAGAAAACTTGTGGACAGTGGCGAGATTCTCCGCTATCTGACCGAGCTTGACAAGACGGTCGGGGACGCTGTTGAGCGACAGGTCGAGAAGTGGAAGGCTGCTGATAAGGAATATCAGAAAGCACTCGCTGTCGGTGATTTCAGCAAGGTGTAGGGCTTGGAGAATATGCTCAGGCTATGTGCGAGAGAGCCAATTTATGAGGCGATGGTGTATGTGTGATGCAGTAAATTTCCCATAAATAGAAAAGCCGAAGGATTCAACGTGAATCTTTCGGCTTTATTTCGTCAATTCTGCTGTAATTTTTCCGAGAACCGCAAATTGCTCCTGCGTGAGCTGCTTTACCATTTGATTGTTTTGAATACGATATACATCTATCAGTTCTTTCAGCGTTTCCGTCTGCGATTCAGACAAACCATGCGTAGAAAGTGTGCCTTGGCGTTTCATTCCACACAAATCGTCCATAGATACATTGAAAATACTTGCAATTGAGCGAAGCGTTTCAAATGGCGGTGTCATGAGATTGGCTTCATATTTGCTGATTGTTCCCTCGGATACATCAAGCAAATCACCTAATTTCTTTTGAGTAATCTTTCTCTCTTTGCGGAGTGATTTAATCAAAGCACCAAGATCGTACACAGTATCTCACCTCTAATTTTCTTTTCAAGAAGATTATACCCGATAATGCTTGCTAAATACGATAGTTTATGATATAATATATTCTATATACGAAAGTTCTTAGAAGAAATATTTCAAATAGAGCAAGTTTCGGAGGTGTAATATGGCTAATAATAATCAAAATCTTAGCAAAGCAAATAAAGCTAAAAAAGATGAGTTCTATACACAGCTTACAGACATTGAGAATGAATTGAGGCATTATAAGGATTTTTTCAAGGGTAAGGTTGTATTTTGTAATTGTGATGATCCGTACGAGAGTAATTTCGTAAAATACTTCGCAATGAATTTTCAAACTCTTGGATTAAAAAAATTGATTGCAACCTGTTACGCAACCTCACCTGTTATGTATACTCAACTCTCTTTTTTCGGTGATCCTTTACCGCTTGTAACAATTGATGAAGGAAGAAAGCCATATAAAATTGAAATTACCGAAGTCCATGACGAGAATGGAGACGGTGCAATAGATTTGGAAGATTTTGAAAAATGCTGGTAAAACATCCACCTAAGTTACTAAAAGGCAATGGAGATTTCCGTTCGGAAGAATGTATTGAATTACTGAAAGAAGCGGATGTTGTTGTAACAAATCCTCCGTTTTCACTGTTTCGTGAGTATGTTGTACAGCTAATCCAGTATGATAAGAAATTTATTATAATAGGTAATCAAAATGCTATAACATATAAGGAAATTTTTCCTTTACTGAAAGAAAATAAAATATGGCTGGGATATGGTTTTGCTGGAAATGTAGGCTTTTTCCTTAATACACAATATGAGGATTATGCTAAATCTAGTCAGCATAAAGAAGGTATGATACGTGTTTCGGGTGTAATGTGGTATACCAATATAGACATTAAAAAAAGACATGAGGATATTATTCTATATAAAAATTATTCGCCCGAAGAATATCCAACATACGAAAATTATGATGCCATTGAAGTTAAGAGAACGGCTGATATACCCTGTGATTATTATGGAGTAATGGGTGTTCCTATTACTTTTATGGATAAATATAGTCCCGAACAATTTGAAATCATCGGAATGTGTGAAAATTTGGATCTGTATCACTTAAATACAAGATTTTATTCCCCACAAGAATGTAGAGACAGATATTACGAATTGTTTGGCAAAAAAGGAACTTATGACTTGAATGCTGCTGGTGTTATAAATGGTAAAAAGGTATATCAGCGTATCTTGATAAAAAGGAGAGCAAAATAATGAATATAAGATTAGAGGAGCATACAATAGCCGAAGTTTTTGAAAAATACGAAGATAGTGCGGAAAATGGTGTAGTCGGTTTCGGTGGAAAGCTCAATATACGTCCTGCATTTCAGCGTGAATTTGTCTATAAGGAAAAAGAACGAAATGCTGTAATTGATACTGTTTTTAGAGGATTTCCACTGAATGTTATGTATTGGGTAGAAGATGACAAAGGAGGATATGAACTTCTTGACGGTCAGCAGCGAACAATCAGTATTTGTCAGTATTGCATGGCGATTTTTCTATGCTGATTGACGGAAAACCTCGTACTTTCGGAAATCTTATGCCTTATGAACAGCAACAGTTCCTTGATTATAAACTGATGATCTATGTTTGTAAAGGCAAAGACAAAGAAAAACTTGATTGGTTTAAGACAATAAATATTGCAGGAGCAGTGCTGACGGCACAAGAACTGAGAAACGCAATCTATACTGGCTCTTGGCTTACGGATGCAAAGAGATATTTCAGCAAGAATGGCTATGTTGCGTATAAAACTGCCAATAAGTATTTGATAGGCGAGATGAATTGTCAAGCATATCTTGAACGGGCAATCAAATGGATTGCAAGCAGAGAAAATATAGGGATTGAAGAATATATGTCTGCACATCAGCATGACAGCAATGCTTCGACTTTATGGTTATATTTCAATAATGTGATTACATGGGTACAGACTATCTTCCCGAAATACCGTAAGGAAATGAAAGGCTTGGAGTGGGGCTTACTGTTCAACCAATATGGCAATGATGCTCTTGATCCCACTACTCTGGAAACAAAAATATCTGCCCTTATGACAGATAAAGAGGTTACTAAGAAAAGTGGAGTATATGAATATTTACTTAGTGGCAAAGAAAAATTTCTGAGTCACGCCAATTTGATGATGACGATAAACGAGCTGCTTATGAACAGCAACAGGAAGTTTGTCCGATTTGCAGAAAACACTTTGATTTTGAAAAAATGCACGCTGATCATATCACGCCTTGGCACGCAGGCGGAAAGACCGTTCCTGAGAACTTGCAGATGTTGTGCAGAGATTGTAATTTGAAGAAGTCGGGGCAGGAATAATAATTGAATATATTACTTGAAATTTGAAAGAAAAGGTGATATAATACAAGGAAAGAACTATTTTAATAGGAGGAATTATGAAAACAATTGGTTCAAGATGGGGAAAATGGGATTTCCATGTTCATACACCATATTCCATCCTTAATAATCAATTCGGATTTGATCCATTTGATGCTGAAGATAACTATCATGAAAAGGAATTTGATCAGTATGTTATCACTCTTTTTACAAAAGCAATAGAGAATGAAATTGTAGCAATTGGGATTACTGACTATTTTATGATAGAGGGTTATAAGAGGATAAAAGAAAAATACCTTGATTGTCCTAAAAAATTGGAAGAATGTTTTCCAGATGCTTCAATTAGAGACAAAGTAAAAAACATTCATATTTTTCCAAATATAGAGTTCAGAATTGATAAATTTATTGGTAAAAATGCTAATTCCGTAAATTATCACGTTATCTTTTCTGATGACGTGTCAGTTACTGATATTGAAGAAAATTTTCTAAAAGCCATAAAATTTGAATCTAATCCTAATGATTCTCGTTCTGTTACAGTACATAATATTGAAAAATTCGGTCAGGATATAATAAATAATAATGGGGAACGCGGCTCAAATTTATTGGTTGGGTTAAAGCACATAACTGTAAAAGATTCAGATATAATAGAAATTCTTGCAAAGCCTCTATTTGAAAAAAACATATTATTGCTGTTCCAGTAGATGAAGATTTATCTCAAATTCCTTGGAATGGTAGAGATTATGTTTCACGTAAAAATATTTATAAACAGTGTCATTGCTATCTTACTTCAAGTAAAAAAACCCATGATTGGGCACTAGCTGAGGGTGACGAACAAATTCGCATTACTGAATTTGGTTCAATCAAACCATGTATTTGGGGCTCGGATGCACATAATTACGAAAAAATGTTTAAACCTGAACATGAACGATATTGTTGGGTAAAGGCACAACCTTCATTTGAAGGATTGCTTCAAATACTGTATGAACCTGCAACCAGGGTTATGATACAGAAGGATATTCCTTTTTCTAAAGATCCACATCAACTTATACGCAGTATACAGTTCAAGCATAAAGATTTCTCTGCTATTCCAATTGAATTTAATGATTCACTTGTTTGTATTATTGGAGGAAAGTCAACAGGAAAATCATTGCTTCTAAGAAGTATTGCACATACGATTGATTCAACATATGCTGAAGATCAAGAAAAGATAGTAGGTAATCTCAAGCCGTTAGAAGATTTTCAAGCGACAGTTCAATGGCAAGACGGAACAACAGATAGCAAAAAATTGTTTATATTCCTCAAACTTATCTTAATCGTACTATTGATGATCCTGAAAAAAAGACTGCAATAGATGATATTATAGCAGATGTCCTTCATCAAGAAACTCAAATTAGCGATGCTTATGTGCAACTTCAAGAAACGCTTAAAATTATCAAAGGAGAAGTTTTGGTAAATATTACCATATATGAAGATACAAAAAAGCGACTTGAAGATATACGAAAATTAATCTTACAAGGTGGAAAATCAGTTGCCTTTACTGCATCGATCACAACATTAGAACAGAAGCGATTAGAATTAGCAAATAAAGTTGACATAACTCAAGAGGAAATAGATAGGTATTCTGAGTTAAAAAATCAAATTGAATCCTTAAAAAAGGAGAAAACTAAACATCTTGATGAGATAACAACAATTGAACAATTACAAGCTCCTACGATATCTTTTCCAGATTTAGCAACACAAAATACTCTAAGCATAACAGATCGAATTGTTGCATTTCTGAATGAGTTTATAAACATAAACACTCCTGTAATCGATGTACAATGGAAAGAATATCAAAAAAGATTATTGCCTCAAATCAAGATGCAAGTTCAAAAATAGAAGAGGCATTATCTCAGATAACACCTGAATTCGAACTTTTGAAACAGAAAGTTGAGCAGAATGAGCAACTTCAAAAATTGGCTCAGCAAATAACAGATGAAACTACAAAATTGCATACAGCTCAAAAAAGAGAGGAAGAAGAGAAGAAATTAGTTGCTGAATTAGAAAGAAAAAAGGCTGAAATTATCCAATCACATGAAAAATATTATAATGCATACTCGGACTATTGTGCTGTAGTAAACAATATAGGAATATCTCAACAAACAGATCTTTCATTCAGTGCAACTACTGAGTGGAAAAAGAAACAATTCACTGATTTAATCTATGATGCGTTTGATAATAGATATTTCACAGCATTCAATACAAAATACAATCATAGGATTCCTAATGCTGAGGAAAAAGACTATGATAGCAATTTGCTAGAAGATATTTGGTGTGGGCTGTCAAATAAATCTCAATATGGAGAATTGCCTCTGAAAAGTGGTTATACTCTTAGAACTATTCTGCAACGTCTTTTTGATGATTGGTATAACATCCATTATACAGTTACAAGTGAAAATGACACAATTTCTGATATGTCTCCTGGAAAAAAGGCACTTGCATTATTAGAATTGCTAATAAGTTTAAAAGATAGTCAATGTCCCATCCTCATAGATCAACCTGAAGATGATTTGGACAATCGTTCAATCCACAATGAATTGGTCAGATTTATTAAAAGTAAAAAATGTCAAAGACAAATTATTGTTGTAACACATAACGCAAATGTTGTACTCGGTGCCGACGCTGAACAAGTAATAATAGCCAATCAAAATGGAAAAGATACTCCCAATAGTGGTGGATTGAGATTTGCATATCGAAGTGGAGCAATAGAAGATAATAGCTATGAAGAAAGTCCAAGTAACTCCGAGCAAATTGGTGTATTAGACAAAAACGGTATTCAAACTCAAATTTGTGATATTCTAGAAGGAGGTAAACCAGCATTAGAATTAAGGCGCAATAAGTATACAAGCAATCATCAAACTAATCTTTGATAAGTGAGTTACACTGTAATCACAATGTTCCTCGGCAACACCATGGCAACAAAAAATCAGATACTCCAAATCTGATAGATAACTGAGATAATTGAAATACCACAAGCGAAATCGCCTAACACAATTCCGTTAAGATTATCTTGTTAGGAGCGAGTGGGAGTAACTCCTACGCTCGTGAAAGCATCGAATCTCGTGCTTTTTAGCACATCACTGAGTTGAAGGGCAACGATTTGGCAATGTTTTTCTGTTACCCAAAATGTAACAGATTATCTATCAGAAATATTTAAAGAGCGAATCGGTTTTGTAAATTGGTTCGCTCCATTAGTGTGCAAAACATATATGTGCTATGTTAACGAATCAGAGAACTTATACTTTGTGACAAAAAGCAAAAAGCTTTGGCGATGGTTCTAAGTAGCAAACATTCGGTTTCTTGAGCCAGCATCAGACAACGGGATTTATTATCATTGCCTCCCTTTAAATTCCATAGCAAATCGTGACTAATTTTTTGGGGCTTGAGTTCCGTTGTGCTGCCGTAGTGTTTCTCCAATAAATCTGACCCAATCGAAATTATATTAATACAGTAAACAAAATCCCAACTGAGCGAAGCTGCTCGGTTGGGATTTTCTTGTTTATCTGTATGTCGTAAATATCATTAAGTGACATCTTTTGCGGAAGTATTATCTATAATCCGTTCAATTTCCTTTATCCCTGCTTTTCAAGCTACCTGTATTAAAATAAATTGGTACGGCGTGCAATTTTTTGGTTATTCTCCGTATTCGTTCCGCAGCTTTTCAAGAGCCTTTTTTTCTATCCTTGATACATAAGAGCGGGATATTTGCATTTTTTCCGCAACCTCACGCTGGGTAAGGGGACGTTTTCCGCAAAGTCCGTAACGCAGGATAATTATTTCCCTCTCTCTGCCGTCAAGACAGCGGTTAATGAAATCCCCAAGCTTTGCGGTTTTCATGCGGGTGTCAATCATATCTACTATGCAGTCATCCTCCGCAATAATGTCCATAAGGCACATACTGTTGCCGTCCTTATCAACATCAACGGGATCTTCCAAGTAGATGTCACGTGAGGTCTTTCGGACACCGCGGAAAAACATTAGTATTTCATTGTCGATATATCTTGCGGCATAAGTGGCAAATCTTGTGTTTTTGTCACTATTAAAGGTTGAAACAGCCTTTATAAGTCCCACTGTGCCAACGGAAATAAGCTCCTCACTGTCGGCGGCGGTGGTATAGTATTTCTTCACAACGTGAGCCACAAGCCGCAGATTGTGTTCTATCAGCTTTTCTCTTGCAGACCTGTCGCCCGAATGCATTCGCCTGAAATATTCCTCCTCCTCTGCTGCACTCAAGGGCTTGGGAAATACGGTACGGCTTTCAAGCCTAAGCGCAAAATACAGCAGATTATCCATTAACCATGAAATAAACCCCATGTACACAGGTCATCACCTCATAGAAGTTTATTCATGGCGTATTTTGTCCTATTCGCTGAATGATATGTTTATTCCTGCACATCCTCTGATGGCATATCCTTTTTGCTGCCTATTTTCTCCATTAAGGTGGGGAGAACAAGTCCCACAACAAGAGTGACAACGGCAATAATGCCATCAACACTAAGGGTAAATCCGGGGTAAATAGCGGGTATCGATCCCACTATAAGTCCCATAATTACACAATACATACCTCTGCGGCATTTCTTCAGCAGAATAGAAATAAGCTTTGCTGCACCGAGAAGACCGATAACCGCACCGACTGCATAGAAAAGCAGCGTGACATTATCAAACTCTGTGACGGCTGTAATTGCCGCGTCATAGCCCCCGAATATTTTCAGCACCATTGCACCGCTCAGTCCCGGTATAATCATAGCGGCAGCTGATATCGCCATCATTATCATTGCTATAACAGGGTTAATGGTTTCCGCACCGTTTCCTGCATTCAGTGTATTAAAGAAGATAATGAATGCGGCGGCAGCGGCAAAGGGAATAATGTGTATCGGTTTCAGCTTTTCCTCGGAAGTACATTCTTTGTAGATCATCGGCAGACTTCCGATTATTACTCCGATAAAAAAGAATTGAGTAGGCAAATTGTGGTTTTCAAAGAGCCATTTCAAGCCAAAGGAGGCAACTACCAGTCCAATGAGTATTCCTATAACCAACGGAATGAGAAAGGGCAGATTTTTTTTCAGCTTTGAGGGCTTCAAACTCATAGCATCGAGAAATTGACTGTATATTTTCAGAATAAAAGCAATAGTACCGCCGCTGACCCCTGGTACGGCGTTTGCTATGCCGATACATATTCCCTTAATTACCGTGAACAAAAACTGCATATAATTTTAACATCCTTTCAATAAACCAAAGTGATAGGCGCAATCGGAGGATAGGAAATGGAGAATAGAGATTGGAAAACGGGTTATTTTCTGTTATCTATTCTCAAATTTCCAAAAGGATAATTTCTGAAATGATATTCAAATATGATATATGAGGGGGAATAAATCCCCCTCATACTCTGTTATTGTCTAAGCTCCGCACCGATTTCGGAGAGCTTTTTAAGCGCTTTCTTAACGGCATTATCAGCCTGTTCGTCTGTGAGTGTTCCCTCACTTGAACGGAGTACAATGCTGAATGCAACGGATTTTTTACCTGATTCAATCTGCTTGCCCTTGTATACGTCAAAGAGGGTAATGGTTTCAAGTATTTTTCCGCCGATACCGTCTTTGATTGCCTTTTCAAGTTTTGCAACGGGTATGCTGTCATCGCAGACAACAGCAAGATCTCTTGTGGTTGCGGGGTGTTTGGGAAGCGGCTTGTAGGTCTTTTGCAGCACAGCGGCAGACATCATTTCGGGAACATTTAGCTTTGCTGCATAGGCTCTTACCTCAATTCCGTAGTTTTCCAATACCTTAGGATGAAGCTCGCCTAAAATTCCCAGTGCAACGCCGTCCTTGGAAACAACGGCACATCTTCCCGGGTGGAAAGCGGCAGCCTCGTCAAATGCGTCTGATACACCCTTGCAAGGCTCATATTCCGCATCTTCAATTCCCACAGCATCAAAAATTCCCTCAACCATTCCCTTAATGGAATAGAAATCCGCATCGCCGCCATACATACCCAGTGAAAGGCGCAGAGGCTCGTCAGGCAGCTCACTGTCGCCGGGGATATATTCATTTCCCAGCTCAAACAGGTTGACAGCGGCATTTCTGTTGTTGTAATTTCTCGCCATTACCTCCATCATAGAGGGGATAAGGGTTGTACGCATTACCGAGGTGTCCTCGCCCAAGGGATTGCTGATAACCACCGAGTTTCTAAGCTTGCTGTCGGCAGGGAGATTGATTTTATCGTAAAATTTGGGTGAAATAAAGCTGAATGTGGTTATCTCATAAGCGCCCAGAGAGGTACAGGCGGAAAGCAGCTTGCGTGAAAATACCTGCTCCGGTGTGGGAGTGGCAGCGGCAACACCCCTGATAATTGTCTTGGGAATGTTATTATATCCGTAAAGCCGCGCAACCTCCTCCGCAATATCGGACTTGCACTCAATATCAATTCTGTATGGGGGAGCATAGGCGTAACCGTTTTCAACCTTGAAATCCAGCTTTTCGAGGTAGCTTATCATTTCACCTTCGGGAATATCAGTGCCGAGGAAACGGTTTATCCAGTCTGCGTCAAAGGGGGCTTTTTTCTGTGTATCAACGCCGTTGGAGCAGTCAATTACAGTGCGGACAACCTCGCCGCAGCCAAGCTCCTCCACCAGCTCTAACGCTCTGTTAAGTGCAGGTACGCACATTCTGGGATCAAGACCCTTTTCAAAGCGAGCGGAGGCATCGGTTCTCATGCCGAGAGTCTTTGCGGTGGTTCGTACGCTTGCACCGTCAAAGCAAGCCGCCTCAAAAACCACGTCAGCGGTGTCGTCCATTATTCCGCTGTATTCGCCGCCCATAACGCCTGCAACAGCCACGGGCTTTTCTGCATCGGCAATAACCAGCATATTTGATTTCAGCGTGCGCTCCTGACCGTCAAGAGTGGTAATGGTTTCGCCCTCGGCGGCATTTCTTATGGTAATGGAATTGCCGCTGATATAGCGTATATCAAATGCGTGCATGGGGTGACCGTATTCCAGCATTACATAGTTTGTAATATCCACAAAGTTATTTATGGGACGAACACCGCTTGCACGAAGTCTTTCACGCATCCAAAGTGGCGACATACCTATTTTAACATTCTTAACCACAGCTGCACAGTATCTTGAACAAAGCTCCTTATTTTCAATGGAAACCTTGAGCATTTCGGAAATATCGCCGTAAATGCCCTTGAATTTAGGCTCTTTAAGGTTAAGGGGAAGATTAAAGGTAGCCGCTGTTTCTCTTGCCAAGCCTATTACAGACATACAGTCGGGGCGGTTGGATGTTATTTCAAATTCAACCCTTGTATCGTTAAGACCGATAGCCTCGTGTATATCCATTCCGGGGATAAGCTCCTTATCGGTTTCCTGCTGTAAAATGAAAATTCCGTCCTCAATAGCGTAGGGAAAATCATGGAGAGTAAGACCAAGCTCGCCCAGTGAACAGAGCATACCGTTTGATTCCTTGCCCCTAAGCTTACCCTTTTTGATTTTCTTTCCGCCGGGGAGTGTAGAACCGTCCAAAGCCGCAGGAACTAAAGCGCCCACGCTGTGTTCACGGATATTGGGTGCGCCTGTGACAATCTGTACAGGCTGTTCCGCACCCACATCAACCATACATACCACAAGGTGATCGGAATTTTCATGGGGAGCAACGCTTAGTATTTTTCCCACAACCACCTTAGAAATTTCAGCACCCTCGGTTTCGTAGACCTCAACCTTTGAACCGCTCATAGTCATACCGGAGCAGTAGTCCTTTACGGACATATCTTCTATATCAACATAATCCGAGAGCCATCTCATAGATAAATCCATATTTTTACCTCCATTACTCATTGTAGATTGCATAAAGAAACTAACGAATAAATATCTGTTCATTGTGAAAAGCTAAATACTTTTCTCGACCTTTTACCGGCAATTCACTATAATATCCACATCTGATGTTGAGCCTTTGTATTGTTGCGTGAGATAGCGTTGAAGATAACAACATTTCTTTTTTTCAGTAAATGTTATGAGTCCACTATCAAACAATTTATCATACAACGGTGGCAGTATAAACCCGTTAAACAAGTCTATTTTTTCATCAGTAGTAGATACACACCATGGTTTTATATGGCTTGCAACCAATAGTCTACTGTCGTTGACCATAGTTATTGGGCAATACTTAAGATGTTTAAGGAGTTCTATCCTATATTTGTGTTGCTGGGTTCTTACGACAGACATGACTTCCTTTTCGGTAACAATATCCGCATTTTCTGCTAAAAGGTTGTGCTCATCATATTCAATCAAAGCGTAAATGGAATTGTCGATTTTTTTAAAAGATTTTCCAATATCGCGGTATAAAACCCCTCGCAGTCCTGCTTGCCATTCGGTAGATGATTTAGCATTAGGATAGTATTTTTCAATCTGGTTATATAGCATTTCCAAAGTGATAATACCATTATGTTCATTCATTAGAGCCTTTATAGCCTCTACCTTTGTCATATATTTGCACCTCATTTGCACAGAGAACACAAAGTTTTGCGAATTTGAGAAGATACAATTACATATCCTTCAATATCATTGCAAGCAGAATTCCAATACATTTTGTCGCTTATGGGTAAATTCACATTACTATTTTTGTCGCTGCATGATTTGGAAATTGCATCGCCGATAATAGAAATCAATAACGGAAAAATTTTCTGAAGACTTTCACCGCATTCAATATATATTGGAACATCAAAGCAAAAAGGTGGAAAACTGTAGAGGGAAATTTCATGTGATTTATCAGTATTTAACTCACCAAATTTACATACACCTGTGAGTCCTATACAGTAACACAAAATTGATACATCTACAATTTGTTCAATAGCTTTCCTCTTTTGATTATCCAAATAAATACCTCCTTAGAATTGTGACAAAAATCTCATATCGTTCTCATAGAGCAGGCGCAGATCGTTGATATTGTATCTGCCCATAGTTATTCTTTCAAGACCTATTCCGAAAGCGAAGCCACTGTATATTTCCGGGTCAATGCCGCAGCCCTCAAGAACCTTGGGGTGAACCATTCCCGAGCCGAGCAGCTCCACATATCCCTCGCCCTTGCACATGGGGCAGCCCTTTCCGCCGCAGTTAAAGCACATAATATCAACCTCCGCCGAGGGTTCGGTGTAAGGGAAATGGTGGGGACGCAGGCGAATTTTGCAGTCGTCGCCGTAAAGCTTTTTCATCAGCAGCTCTAATGTGCCGTACAAATCTCCCAGGGTAATACCCTTGTCGATAACAAGTCCCTCAATCTGATGAAACAGAGGAGAATGGGTAGCGTCAACCGCATCGGAGCGGTAAACACGTCCCGGTGAAATAATACGGATAGGGGGCTTGCGCTTTTCCATTGTACGGATTTGTACGCTGGAGGTTTGTGTTCTCAGCAGCACGTTTTCGTTGATGTAGAATGTATCTTGGGTATCTCTCGCAGGGTGATGCTTAGGCATATTCAGCGCCTCAAAGCAGTAGTGATCCGTTTCAACCTCGGGACCGTCCACCACATCAAAGCCCATTCCAAGGAATACCTCCTTAACCTCGTTCAGAGTTGCGGTAAGCGGGTGAAGTCTGCCCACAGGCTGAGCCTTTCCGGGTAATGTAACGTCAAGAGATTCCGCTTGAAGTGTACGCTCCGCAAGCTCCGCCTTTAAAGCGGCAGTGCGTTCGCTAAGACCGTTCTCAATTTCGGTGCGAACCTTATTTGCCAGCTGACCGAAAACGGGGCGCTCCTCGGCACTAAGTCCTCCCATCTGCTTAAGAATATTGGTAAGCTCGCCCTTTTTCCCGAGAAATTTTACCCTAAGCTCCTCGGCAGCGGTGAGATCCATACACTGGGAAAGCTGCTCCTTGGCAGATTCCAGAATTTTGTCAAGCTGTTCCTTTGTCATATTCTTCCTCCTCCTAAACTCAACATGAAAAAAATCCTTTCAGATATTTTTCCATAAAAAAACTGCCCTGTCAACCCTTGCGGTTACGCAAAAGGGGTATGTCAGGACAGGACAAGCCTGTATTACACCACCTGCACACAATCGGGAACAATCATTCCCTCAGCCGTAACGGGGCATATCCGTCCGCCTCTACAGATGATTCGGTGAAATCACGTTCAAGGCGACCGCTCGCAGGCGAATTTGACCAAGTGGGGCATACGGAAAATCACAGCAGCTTTTTCCATTCTCTGAAATGCCGTTGTCACAAGGCTTACTTATTCTCCGTGAAAGGAGAAAACCCGGTCACAGCGTTTTGTACAGTATGTTCCGAAAGGGAAAACCCCGTCGGATAAATAGGCGGATAGCTTATTCGCCGCAAAGCACTCCTATATTATACACAATATTTTACTAAATTTCAAGTGTTTTTTCTTGAATTTTATTATTTTCGTGAAAAAATCCATACATTTCCTCGGTGCGTCGGGGAAATGTATGGAAGCTGTAACGTATTAACCGATTAAGACAGGCTGCAGCTGCTTTTTCTCCAGTGCCGCACATATAGCCTCAGGCATTTTGGTAAAATCCGCAATAAGCGATGTGGACTTCTTTTCGGGGTCGTCTTGAGAGAACGGTATAAAGTATATGTTCTTTGTATTCATAAGCATACCGATATTCTTGGCGGATGCGGAAAGGGCATCGTTTGTGGATATTCTGATAAGTACGGGGCGGCGGTTTCTCAGGTGAGATTTAACAGCCATAGTAACAGGTGTATCGGTTATTCCCATTGCCAGCTTTGCAAGGGTATTCCCCGTGCAGGGAGCAACGACAATCAGGTCAAACATTTTTTTCGGTCCTATTGGTTCGGCAAGGGGGATAGTGTTTATGATACCCTTGCCGCATATTTCCTCGAGGGTTGTGACCTGTTCATCGGCGGAGCCGAATCGCGTATCGAGGGAGCAGGCATTGAATGACATTATCGGTGTGACATCCGCACCTGATTCCACAAGCCTTGATATTTGCGCAAAGACTCGTTTGAAGGTGCAGAATGAACCTGTGACAGCCACACCTATTTTTACGCCTGCTAAGCTTTTTGGCGTTGTGCTGTCGGGCATAGTTTTACTCCTTTCAGCTATGTTCATGCAGTATGTTTTCTATGGCTTTCCCTATGGTTATTCCGGCGCTTATTGGGGCGGTTTTCCCCGGGAGTGACAGTGCCCATATAACACGCAGTCCGAGATTTGCGGCAAAGTCAAAATCAACGCCGCCCGGCTTGGAGGCAAGGTCTATAATAAGGCAATCCTTTTTCAGTCGGCTAAGCTCTTTTCTGCCGAGTATCGGTGCGGGAACGGTATTAAAGATAATGTCGGCATTTTCGAGGACGCCGCTGTCGGCTATCCGTGCAATGTCAACTTCATTGCACCCGTAAATTTCCGACCATGCTCTGTCGCTGCATTTTCTTGCGGCGGCGGTTATATCCATGCCGAATCCCTCCAACAGGTGAATAAGCGCCTTTGCAATTCGCCCCATACCTATAGCAATCATCAAAAATGCTGTCAGTAGTTTGACGCATGGAACCATCCCTTAATATCGTCGCAGGTAACCTGAAGCAGAGCGGCTTCCACAGCGGCGTGCAACGCCTCTTTTGTACGAACCTTTCCTTTGCGAAGGCAGGACTTCATCTTCGACCACATTTTTTCAATGGGATTTAAATCGGGGCTATATGGCGGCAGATAGAGCGGCGTGATTCCGTTCTGGCGCAGAAGCTCCTCTACTCCCTGCACGTGATGAGAGCGCAGGTTGTCCATGACAACAATATCGCCCGGATGCAGAGTAGGAATCAACGCATCGTTCAGATAAGCCTTAAACTGCGTTCCGGTAGTTCCTCCCGTGTAAGTGATAAACACTTTCTCCCCGTTAAGCCGGACAGAGGACAAAATGGTGGTCGTTCTCGGAGTGTTC